>NZ_CACWVY010000005.1 GCF_902764455.1 uncultured Methanobrevibacter sp. | reverse complement strand
CAGGTCTAATGCTACTGGTTATGACAGTACTACTGGTTTGTTAACTGTTCCGTTAATTAAAGCTGGTGAGTCTTATGTATTTACTATTACTCTTAAGGCTGTGACTAATGGTACTTTGACTAATGTGGTTAATGTAACCTCAAATGAGAATAATACTGTTGAAACTAATAATGTTTCAGTTAATGTTACTCCTGTGGTTAATTTGACTGTTGTTAAAGTTGCTGACAGTGATGATGCTACAATTGGTGATGTTATTACTTTCACTATTACTGTGACTAATAATGGTCCTTCTAAGGCTACAAATATCCGTGTTGTTGATATTTTAGATGATGGATTTGAGTTAGTTAGTGGTGAATTAGTGAATGTTATTGATTCCTTGGATAGTGGTAAATCTGTTGATGTTGTTATTACAGTTAGGACTAAGGCTAATGGTACTCATATGAACGTTGTTAATGTGTCTTGTGCTGAGAATGATACTGTTGTATCTGCAAATGATAGTGTTCATGTTTATAACACAGATCTTAAGATTAACAAGACTGCGGCTGTGACTAATGTTTCAGTTAATGATATTGTTAACTTTACTATCGTTGTTAAGAATCATGGTAAGTCTAATGCTACTGGTATTGTTATTACTGATGTATTGGATGATGCGTTTGAGTTTGTTGGTGCTAATGGTACTTTCACTAGGGATGGTCAGACTATTGTTTGGACTGTTCCTAGAATTGCAAGTGAAGGCGTTTATGAAGTGGTTGTTAGTGTTCGTGCTTTGACTAATGGTACATTTGAAAACATTGCGCATGTGAACTGCAGTGAAGAGGGTACTGTTAAGAATAGTACTTCTACTGTTACTGTTGACCCTGTGGTTAATTTAACTGTTGTTAAAACAGCAAATAGTTCTGAGGTTAAATTAGGTGATGAAATTATCTTCACAATTAATGTAACTAATCATGGTCCATCAACCGCTACTAATGTTGTAGTTGAAGATGTCCTTCCAGATGGTTTCGAATTAATTAGTGGTGATACAAAAGTAGTCATTGATTCATTAAAATCTGGTGAATCCAAAGTCATTACAATTACTGTAAAAGCTATAAATACAGGTAATATAACTAATGTTGTATATGTTTCTGCAAATGAATCTGCTCATACAGGTGAAAATACAACAGACGTTGTATCAAACGTTACCGTTCTTGTAACTAATCCGCAAATGTCTGTAAATAAAACTGCAAATGATAAATATGTGTACGCTGGAAATAAAACTAGTTTCACAATAACTATAACAAACACTGGTGATACTGTGCTTGATAATATAACTCTTGAAGAATATATCCCTGAAGGTTTAATTTATGATAGTTTCATTGGCTCTAATTGGACTAATGAAGGAACTAAATTCCTTTACAATGGTTCTTTAGGTGTTGGTGATTCAATTGAGTTAATCATAGTCGTAAACACAACCAAATCAGGTAATTTCGAAACAGTTTCTACTGTTAACTCAGATAAAGTATACCGTGTTGTTGCTGATGCTGACGTTATTGTATATACTCCGAAATTAACTGTTCGTGAAATATCCAATAATCCGTTAGTTATTGTAGGACAACCTGTTAGTTTCACAGTTGTTGTTACTAATATTGGTGATTGTGAACTTACTGGTGTTTACACTGTAAACAACTTCCCAGACGGTTTAATATACACAGGATATGAAGGTGCAGATTGGAATAAATTAACCCGTGGTTCTTTAGGTGTTGATACAACATCTGGATGGACCCAAGATGGTAATAAATTCACTTACTCCGGCACTTTACAACCTGGTGAATCAGCAAACTATACATTATTCTTCGACACAACTGTTGTTGGAGTATTCACTCCTGAAGTTATTGCAGATTCCATTGAATCTAACAATGCTTACTCAAATAACACAACTGTTGTAATTGGTCCTGATATGACTGTTACCAAAGTTGCTAATGCAACTTCTGTAAAAGTTGGTGATTTAATATCATATACAATTACTGTTAAAAATACTGGTAATTGTGACCTTGGAGGCATATTCGTAATTGAAAAAGCTCCAAAAGGATTGAAATTCGTCAGCTTTAAAGGTGACGGCTGGACTAAAGTAGGAGATAAATTTGTCTATGCTGGTAGTTTAGCTCCACAAAAATCTGCTAGCTTTACTGTAGTATTTGCTGCTACAATTGCAGGTAATGTGACAAATGTGGTTATTGCAGGATCTAATATGACTAGTAATGTAACAAATAGTAGCGATATTGAGATTGTTAATAAAACAAAACCAACTCCTCATCCTACTCCAAAACCTACTCCTAAACCGGTTCCTGAACCTGTTCCTAAGGAAACTGTAGAACACTTTGTAGATAAACACGAGACTGGAAACCCAATAATCCTGTTGTTATTGGTTATCCTTGCTATTATACCTATAAGAATACGTAAAAAATAAAATTAAAAATTTTGGGAGTTTATAAACTCCCCCTACTAATTTTTTTAAAATATTAAAAATCTTTTTTTCCAACTATTTTTCAAACAATCATTATTTATATGAGGATTTTATAATATAATACTAATCTAAACGATTTTATAATTTGTCGTATGTAAATTGTTTAAATGGAGGAGTATTATTGAATAAAATTAGATTAGCATTTTTGTTTTCATTAATCTGTTTATTGATTTTTATCCCTGCAAGCTTTGCAATGGATAATGATACAAGTGTCATCAGTGCAGATTCAGTATCTGATGATTATTATTTCGATGCAAATATTGAAAATGATAACGGTAATGGATCAATTTATAATCCTTACAAAACATTATACTCAAATAGAATACATGATAATTCAGTTATCCATTTAGCCGATGGTGAGTATGAGTTGGATTCTGTCAGTTATACAAATAATGTTACAATCAGAGGAACAAATCCCGAAAAGACCATAGTCTCTTTTAATGGTATTGGATTTAATTTAAGAGGATCTTTGACATTATCTAATTTAACCTTGTATAATTTAGGGGTAAGTGCTTCATTAAACAATTTAACTGCAACAAATACAATTTTTACAGGATTTTTATCCTCTTCAAATAATGTGATCTCTTCACAGTCCAATGTGGTGCTGACAAACTGCTCATTAATTGGCAATTCTGCCAATATTGGAGGAGCCATTTCTATGAATGGAGGTAAATTAACCCTCATTGATTCATTATTAAAGGATAATAATGCAGTTTCATGGGGTGGTGCAGTTTCCGCTGAAAATGGTGCTGTCATTGAAATTGATAACTCCCGATTCATCAATGACTGCTCTAAAGAGGATGAAGGAGGAGCAATTTATCTTGAAAACTCTGAGCTGATTGCCAAAAATCTCCAGATAAGCAACTGTTCTGCAACTATTGGTGGAGCAATTCTTTCCGTAAACTCAAAATTAAACATCAATAATTTAACAGCCAAAAATAATAAGGCAAAATACTATGGTGGAGTCATATACAGTATTTATAATAGCTTTTCTATAATAGGTTCTACATTAATTAACAATTCTGCAAGTTATGGTGGTGCGATATTTGCCGATGGTGTTGAAGATTTCAGAATAAACCATAACAATTTCATTGACAATAATGCAATTGAAGGTGATGCGGTATTTTCTCTTTTAAGTGATTTTTACTATGATTCTCTTTATGATGAGGCTTTAAAAAATAAGTTCATTAATAATGATGCATATGTTGCCCGTGAACTGAACATGACCTTTAACAATAATTATGGTGTAATATATAAGTTAAATTCATCTCCTGTAGATGTTTTGCCTTCCTATTACAATTTAAGGGATTTAGGCCAGGTTTCTTCTGTTAAAACTCAGGGAAATGGTGGAAACTGTTGGGCTTTTTCTGCATTGGCTGCTTTAGAATCTTCCATTTTAAAATCAACAGGTATTGAGCTTGATTTATCAGAAGAAAACATTAAAAACATAATGTCAAAATATTCCTCTTACGGATGGTCAATGGAAACCAATGTTGGAGGATATGACAAAATGGCCTTAGGATATTTTGCCGGATGGTTAGGGCCGGTCAATGAAAGTATGGATGTTTACAATCCAAAATCACTGTTATCTCCATTGTTACCAGCTTCCATTCACATTCAAAATATTGGACTTTTATCAAGAGATAACTACACTGATAATGATGCAATCAAAAGGGCAATAATGGATTATGGTGCTGTTTCAACCAGTATCTACTGGAGCAGTGCCAATCTAAAAAATAAATATAATCATTATTACTCCGGTCAAAGCACATCAAACCATGCTGTTGCAATTGTTGGATGGGATGATAATTACAGTAAGGATAACTTTAAAAATACTCCTCCTGGAGACGGGGCATGGATTATCAAAAACAGTTATGGTTCCAGTTCTGGAGATAACGGATTCTACTATGTTTCATATTATGATACCAGATGTGCACAGCCAGGAAAGTTTAGTTCATATGTTTTTATTCTAAATGATACAATAAAATACGACAAGATTTACCAGTATGATGTCCAGGGAAGATCTGATTACTTCTATAACTATAGCGATACTGTTTGGTATAAAAACAAATTCAAATCAGAATCAGATGAATATCTGGCTGCCACATCAACAATTTTTGAAAAACAAAGCAAATGGGATTTATCAGTTTATGTAAATAATGTGTTGAAAGTATCAAAATCAGGTGAATCCTCTCCAGGTTATAAAACAATAGACCTGGGCCGATTTATTCCTGTTAAAAAAGGCGATATTTTTGAAATTATATTTAAGGTAAAAGTTGATGCCAATGCAAGTGTACCTATTGCTGAAGCAGTTTCATTCAATCAGGAAACCTATCATGAAAATATTTCATTCATCAGTTATGACGGTAAAAAATGGACTGACTTCTATGATTTGGAATGGACATTTCCAGACCACACCTATGCTTCACAGGTAGCCTGCATTAAAGCGTTTACAATATTAAATCCTATTAATACTCATATTGATTTAAGTCTTACAAATATTGGAACTGCCTCATGTGATGTTGTTGCAAGGGTTTTCGATGAATATGGAAATATCGTTAATTATGGTAATGTAGTTTTCACTATTGCTGGCGCTTCAAATACTGTTGCCATTAAAGACGGAATTGCTAAATACAACGGCGCTATAATCAAAGATGGAATCAACAGATTCGCTGCTAAATTCAGCGAAACAGGTTATGTTTTATCAAGTAATTTCACATTAATAAGCAATCCGTTAATCAACACAACTGTTGAGTTAACATTATCTGATTCAACAATCCAAAATCCTGTAGTTGTCAATGCTAATGTTAAAGACCAATACGGAAATCCAGCACAAAGCGGAAAGGTTACTTTCAATATTGAAGGCGTAAATTATACTGCTGGAGTTAATGAGGGAATTGCCAGTATGACTCATATATTCAAAACCAGCGGTATAAAAGATATTTTCGCTACATACAATGATTTGTACTGTTATAATCCGTCCACCAGCAATAAATCTACTACCGTTTCAATTCATGATGCTTTTGTTGAAATAACTACAGACAGCCAATACAATCCTGTAACAATTATCGCTAATGTAGTGGATGAGTCTGGAAACAGGATTAATAGGGGAAATGTGACTTTCACAGTTGAAGAAATTAACTACATTGCAGGCGTGCAGAACGGTTTGGCAAACATCACTCATGTCTTTAAAAAAGTTGGAAACATGAAAATAACTGCAGTCTATACTGATGAATCATATCTTTACAATTCAAATGCTAGTGAAATTTATGCTAGAATCAGTCTGAAAAATACATATGTGGATGTCAATATGAAGGATTATAATGTCAACAATCCTGTCAATATCAGCTGTACCGTTAAAGATATTGATGGAAATCCTGTAAAGGAAGGTACCGTTTATTTTGATTTGCCTGATAAGCATAAGGAAGTTGAAGTGATAAACGGTGCTGCAAGCATTGAATATGTATTTAAAAATACTGGAATAAATGATGTTTCAATCAGATATGTTGACGGTTATTATTATTCTGCCTCATCAAAAAGCATTGCCCTTAATGTTTCAAAAATCAATGCTGCCTTGTCTTTAAGCCCTCAAATGGTAAAGGACTCTCTGATAATTACTGCAGGTGTTTCAAAAGCAATTGATGATCATGTTGAAATTTACGTAAACGGCAAATATTACATTATTAAATTAAATAAAGGTCAGGCTATATTGACTTTAAATGATGTGGCTCCCGGCAATTATTTAATCAAAGCAAATCTGAACAGTTATGCATACGCTTCAAATAATGTCGAACAGGAATTCAAGGTTAATCCTAGATCAACAATAATAACTCTCAATACAGATTCATTCCATTTCAACAAGGATATCTACTGTCCGGTCACTTTAACTGATGAGTTTGACAATATCATTGCCAATGCTAAAGTTTCACTGTCAGTCAATGGAAGAACATTCAATGCAGTTACAAATAAATCAGGCGTAGCATTAATCAAGTTCAATGCAAATGCAGAAGATTATAATATCAATATTTCATTTGCAGGCAATGATAAATATATGCGTACCAGTTTAGCTAAAAAAATCACAGTACAATCTTCTATTAACCTGCCTGAAATTACAAAATACACTTTTAACTCCAATTATCTTGCGGTTCTCTTTGACGGTGAAGGAAAAGTAGTTAAAAATAAAAACGTTAAAATCCTTGTCAATGATAAGGAATATCAAAACTCAACCAATGCTAGTGGAGTTTTAAACTTTAACATTGGCCTGTCTGTTGGAAGTTACACAATTTCTGTTACAAACCCTGTAACTGGTGAAGTTAAAACTCAAAATATCAATGTAGTTGCCCGTATAACTGAAAATAAGCCATTGACAATGTATTATGGTGCAGGATCAAGTTATAAAGTAAAAGTACATGATGACAACGGAAATGTTGCAAAAGGTGTTAAAGTGACATTTACAATAAACGGCAAGACATACACAAGAACTACCAATTCAAATGGTTATGCTTCATTTAAAATCACTTTAAATCCAAAAACTTATACTATCACAGCCAATTATAAGGGTTATAAGGTATCCAACAAGGTGGTAGTAAAACCTACATTGATTTTAAAGGACAGGACTGTTAAGAAATCAAGAACATTCTCCTATACTGTTAAATTACTTAACAATAAGGGAAAAATCATAAAAAGCAAGTATGTTACTGTAAAATTCAAAGGAAAAACATACAAGGCTAAAACCAACTCAAAAGGAATAGCTACATATAAAATAAAGCTCAATTCCAAAGTTGGAAAATTCACTTTAACTGCCAGTTATGGTTCTGCAAAAATAAGTAAAAAGATAACAGTTAAATAAGGTTGAAATAACCTTATTTATTTGCTTTTATTAAGTTACGGGCTGCTTTTAAATCAGTGTTATAGATATGGCCTGAGGTTGAGTGGTAGTGAACTCCACCGAAGTTTAATTTTTCACCAACAATTTCCTTGTTGACTTCTTCTTTCATTTTCAATCCTAGATATGCAATGAAAAACATGTTTGAATAGAATGCACCGAAAATATCGTTGCTTCTGAATATGCAATGGATGGTTAACTCATTTTCACGCACAAGACATTGCAGGAACTGTAGACATGGAATGTCTTCCCTGTCTGCATCCAATTGAGGATCAATAGTAACGGCAACTGCTCTGTTTGACCCGGTTGCAGTTAAAATCCTTTGTTTCATTGTGTTGAACTGGTCAACATCAAAATGTGCATAAATACGATTAGGATATGTGTATACGAATCCCTGGTCATCAGGGTTTTCAGCGGATTTAACATATTCATATAATGCATCACTTTTAATCGGACAACCTTCCATATCAAATTTTCCTGATTTGATGTCACTCAATAGCATTTCAGGAGTGTAGTGCTGATATTTGGCTCTGAATTTCAAATCAAATGGGTCATCAATTATATAAAAATTTCCTAAACTTTCAACCAAATGGTGATTTGAGTCTTTATAAGTTTCCTTTCCTTGTTTTAAGATTTTATCAACAAAATCCAAGTAACATTGATTTATATTTAACATAAAAAACATCCCTTTAAATTAAATAAAATTATGTTTTGTTAACTATTTAAAATGTGTAGTAATTTCTAATAATTTGGAGAAATTAAGAAATTTTTGTCTCTCCATATAGATTACTCATTTCAATTAATTTAAGTTTAATCATAATACTTATTATCTTAAAAAATGCTATCATAATTTAAATAGATTTAATATTAACTACTTATTTAATTGATTATAAATTTATTTATTTGACACTTATTTTTCATTCACTTTTCTCACAACTTTTGGCGGAACACCTGCAACAAGGGTATTGCCATCAACATCTTTTGTAACTCTGCACCTGCAGTAAAGATGGCTCCATCACTGATGGTGATTTATTGAATAACTGTAACGTTTAGCATAACTTTTGTCTTTTCCAATTTTAATAATATTCTTGCATTATTGGATAAAAAAATAGGAGATGGTATTTAACTGCAAGCGTATTTTACCATCAAATCAAATAATTCTTTTGTTTTATCAGTTGAATCCTGTTCTGTAATATTTTCCGGAATTTCATACACAAAAGTAGGATGTCCTGACTGAGCTATCGGTTTTGAAACAAGTACTGCAGATGTTGATTTGTATGTTTCATTACCTGTTACAGGATAATAGTTAAAGTTACTATTTTCACTGATTTTTTTGGATATGTCAACGGATGCGTTATCCATTTCAGGTGTTGCCAGATAAAATCCTTGTCCGTAACTGTCAATATGTGAATGACTGATAATTACCGCATCTGCATCGGATTTGGCTACATCAGGGTTTACAAAGTCATGGATAAGTTTTTCTCCGTTTGCTCTTCCCTCATTGTAATCCTGCGGATTTTTAGTTACATTTGTCTGGTAATGAATAATCTTAACATCGCCATGGTCTTTAACATATTCTTTTGCTGCCTTAATTTCAGGATCGATTGAGAGAGGTTCTCTTGGATGGATACCTGTAATCAATGCGATGGTTTTACCTGCATTTGCATCCCCATAAATGAACTTTTCAACAGTACCGTTTGTGGTATTTCCCAAAACGCTGCCTGTTACCTGTGTTTCATGGTGGGGTTGTAAAAAGATTAGTCCTGCAAGTATTATCAAAACAACAGCAATCAATATAATTTTAGTTTTTCTTTGCAAGTTTTCACCTTTATATATTATTTATGTTTACTTTTTTTATATTTTTACTTTTTTTTAGATTGAATTCTCTTTGGATTGGGTATTCAAAGTATTGTAATAATATCCTTTTTTGGCTAAAAGCTCTTCATGATTTCCCTGTTCGATTATTTTGCCGTTTTCAATCACAATAATCTTATCAGCATTTCTGATGGTGGACAGTCTGTGTGCAATAATGAAGCTGGTCTTGTTTTCCATCAGCTTGTCCATTGCTTTTTGAATTAACTTTTCAGTTCTTGTATCAACGCTTGATGTCGCTTCATCCAAAATCAGAACTTCCTTTGTGGAAATGATTGTTCTAGCTATTGTCAGAAGCTGTTTTTGTCCGTGGGATATGTTGTCTGTATCCTCATTTAAAACGGTGTTGTAGCCTTCGGGGAGCTGTCTTATGAAGTTATCTGTATATGCCTGCTTTGATGCTTCAACTACATCGTCATGTGAAGAGTTTAAGTTACCGTAATGAATGTTGCTTTCAATGGTGTCTGAAAATAGCCAGGAATCCTGCAGCACCATTCCAATCAATGAGCGCAGAGAGTTTTTGTCATATTCTGTAATGTCGACGCCGTCTATTTTGATGGAACCTGAATCTATGTCATAAAATCTCATTAGTAGCTTGACGATTGTGGTTTTTCCCGCTCCGGTTTCACCTACAATAGCTATCTTTTCACCTTTTTTAACATCAAATGATAAATCTTTCAGTATTTTTTCATCTGAGGTGTATCCGAATGTAACGTTTTCAAAGGTGATTCCGTCTCTGATTTCTCTAATCTCTTTAGTTGATGGATTTGCCTCGTTGTCATATTCCAGAAATTCGAATATACGTTCAGATGCGGCCATTGCGGTTTGAATCTGATGCATTACTCTTGTAATCTGTTGAATTGGTCTGGTAAAGCTTTGGACATATTGGAAAAATGCCAGAATGTCACCGACAGTAATTGCTCTTTGAAGTGCAAATATCGCTCCCAGAACAGCAATTACCACATATGCAAAATTGGAAATGAAGTTCATCAGAGGTCCGTTAAGGCTGGAATAGAATTGTGATTTCCATTCCTGGTCAAACCATTTTTCATTGTCCTCTTCGAATTTTTCCATGGATATGTCTTCCTGGTTGAATGCACGTATGATGTCATGACCTGTGAATGTCTCCTCGATTTGAGCATTTATTGAACCCTTGTAAACCAGCTGCTTTAAAAAATAGCTTTGGGAATATTTTGTAATGAACCTGATTACTATAAATGCTATCGGAATAAGGACAATTGTAGCTAGTGTCATCCAGATATTGATGAACAGCATCATTATGAATACTCCGACTAGAGTAATTACTGCAGTGGTCAGCTGAATGAATGACTGTGTAATTCCATTTTGAAGTGAATCGACATCATTTGTTATTCTTGAGAGAATGTCTCCTCTTTTGTTTTCATCAACTTTATCCATTGGAAGATGGGTAATCTTTTCCATCATCCTTTCCCTTAAATCATAGCTGATTTTAGTTGATATCCTTATTAAAAGATAGCTTTGCAGGTAGGAAAACACTGAACTTATTACATAAAGGGCTGTTACGATTATCAGGATGTTGTATAAACCTGCAATGTCAACAGAACCTGTATGATGAATCATGTTTTGGATTCCGTCATAGATTATTGTAGTTGCCTGACCTATCATCATCGGAGCTATAATCGTGAAAAGCGTTGAAAGTATGGCACAGACTATGCTTACTATCAGTTTGAACTTATGGTCTGCAAGTAATGACAGAATGTTTTTAATCGCTTTTTTATTATCAACAGGCTTTTCCGGAGGCTTTCTTCGAATTGGTCTTGGACTCATAATGCTGCCTCCATGCTGTCAATCTGTGTGTTGGCGATTTCTCTGTAAATATCGGAGTTTTCAACCAGTGTAGTGTGGGTTCCTCTGTCGACTATCTCTCCGTTATCTATTACAAGTATCTCATCGGCATCCATTATTGTTGAAATTCTCTGTGAAACGATTAGAACAGATGATTCTTTTAAATTTTTCAGATTTTCTTTGATTTTACGCTCGGTATTCATGTCAAGAGCTGAAAAGCAGTCGTCAAAGAGGTAAAATTCATGTTTGCCTATAATGGCTCTGGCTATTGAAAGGCGCTGTTTTTGACCGCCTGAAAAATTGGAACCTCCCTGTGTTACCTCTTCATCAAGGTTTTCTACAAAATCGACCTGTGCAAGGCTTAATGCATGGTTAATTTCATCATCTGTTGCATTGTTTTTTCCGGTCTGCAGGTTGGATTTAACTGTTCCCTGAAACAGAATGGCCTTTTGAGGAGTAAAGCTGATTTTTTCCCTTAGATTTTTCAGCTTGAAGTTTTTGATGTTTTCACCGTCAATTAGAATTTCGCCTGAAGTAGGGTCCTGCAGTCTTGGTATGAGATTTAATATGGTTGACTTTCCGCTTCCTGTTCCTCCAATGATTGCAGTGGTTTTTCCTGGTTTCAGTCTGAAGTTAATGTCTTTTAAAGTTTCCTTTTCACTTCCAGGATATTTGTAGCATACGTTTTTAAATTCAATAGATGAATTTGGTGAAATTTCAGTCAAATCACCGTCGGTTATTGTCAGTTCGGTTGTTAGAACTTCATTGATACGTCTTGCGGAAACAAGTATCCTTGGAAGGATGATGAAAAATGCTCCTATCATTAAAAATGATGTGACGATTTGTGTTGCATATTGAATGAATGCTATGATGTCTCCGGTAAGGATTGACCCGCTTATTGCATCATATGCTCCATAGAATAATATGACGACAACCATCACATTCATTATCAGTGTCATCAGAGGCATTGATATGAGGACTATTTTAAAGACGTAAATATTGACATCGTAAAACTCCCTGTTGATTTTCTGGAATTTCGCCTCTTCGTAATCCTGCCTTACAAAGGCTTTGATTACTGGTATTCCAATTAAAATTTCTCTTGATGTCTTGTTGATTTTATCAATGATTTCCTGTGTTATCTTAAAGTAGGGAATCACCTTTACCATAATGACTATAAGAACAATAATGACGGTTATGAATGTAACTGCAATAATCCATGAAAGGTCTGTTCCAAGTTCAAAGGCTTTAATGATACTTCCTACACCCAGCATCGGAGCGAATATGAGTGTTGTAAAAATCATTCCAAGAATGCTTTGAAGCTGGTTGATGTCATTGGTTGACCTTGTAATAAGAGAAGATCTTGAAATTTCATTCAGTTCATGATTTGAGAACTTTAAAACTTTTGAATAGACTATTTTTCTCAGATCCTTTGCATAGCCTGATGAAACTCTGCTTGAAAAATAGGACACTGCAATAGTTGCAAGAGCAGATATTGCCACCATCAAAAGCATCATCTCTCCAATGGCTGCAATATAATTAAAATCGGTGTTTTGAATACCTGTATTTACAATATTTGCAGTATACTGCGGCAGTGTCAAATCACAGTAGACCTGAACAAGTAAAAACAGGAATATGGCAAAAATGTAACCGATTTTATTTTTCATCGGAGAGATTAATTTTTTCATGGATTATACTTTAGTTTTGATATTAATTAAACTTGTATAATTATATTTAAAATGAGAAAAATAAGAATTGTAAATTCCAATTCTTATTTGAATTTTTTCCACAAATCAGTTTGAAGAACACTGTTTTGTCCAACCTCTTCAAGTTTTAAAAACAACTCCCATGGCATTGACACTGTCATATAATCGTTTGGGATGAAATGTTTCATTTTGGAACGTCCCGCAAAATCAATAGGACCTAAAATCGGTTTAGGATCATCACTTTCAGCTTCTCTAAACACAAAGTTTCCAATCGCCTGGCATGCTGATGCCTGAGGAGTCAGGATACATGCATTGTTATCTCTAAATGATGAATTGATTTGAAGCAATGCAGTCAGTTCAATAGGATTAACAGTAAATATAACTGATTTTGGAATTTCATCTTCTGTTAAATTTTCAATACCTTTAAAAATCACATATTGGCCTTCATCATAAACAGGTCTTGATTTAATACTCTCTTTTGCTGTATCAAAATCACAATATATTCTTTCACCGTGCCTGAACATTTCACGGGTCGGTTTAGGCATTTTTTCTAATCTATCTTCATATTCTGCTCTGTCTGGAGCGGATTCAACACCCAATGATAAAAATGTTGCCTGAAAATCGATTGCATCCTCATTTGCCATACCTGAACCCCATCCGAATCCTACAGATATCCCTCCACAGGTGATGTGTTCACGGCCGAAATAGGTTGTTTTTCTTTTAGCTATTGTTTGTGCAACAAAACTCATTACGCATCCGCCATTTTCTGTTTTTGGACCGAATGCACCTTCAGGTTTTGTGTCGGATTTCAGTAAAACGATTGGCGGAAATTTCATCTCCAGTTCTTGTGATATAATGCTTTGCATATTAACTACCTCTATTTGAATTTCTGTTTTAGTGCTTTAAAAGTATTTTTGGGAATATATTTCATCCATCTGTCTATATGGGATAGGGTTAAATTATTTAATATTCACATGTACTGGACTTTAGTTTCACTGTGAGGTATTGTCCTTTTGAAAGTCTTTTTGGGATATCCTATTATAAAAGATGAGTACATGTGCTTTTTCGCATCGATTTGCGGGAAAAATTCCATCAGTTTATCATGGTCTATCTCATCGGCTTTCAAGATAAACAGGGAATAAAATCCTCCAAGCCCTAATGAATATGCCAGCAGTTCCATACGGGTATTGGCAATTACTGCACTTGTTTTGTCTGTTGAAAATGTCAATATTAACTGCTGACCCTGCCAGAGGAGAGGATGGTATTTTCTTGTTGAGGGGTCTTTCAGATAGTCTCCCAGCTGCTTTATTCTGAAAAATTTATCTTCTTCAACCTTGATTATGCTGTAGACATGTTTCATGAAGTCATTCAGTTTTTTGTCCAAAACTACAAATTCCACGTCCTGCTCGTTTTGAGCTGTTGGGGAATAGTACGCTCCTTCAAATATTCTATCAAAAGTAAACTTGTCTATCTTTTTATTTTTAAACCAGCGTATGGAACGCCTTCGTTTTAAGAAGTTTAAAAGGTCATGATAGTTTAATGGCATGTCCTTGGATGTGTATTCAACAATTCTGTCTTCATGACCTTTAAATATTTTAAGGGTAACCGCACCTGTTGGACAAATTGCCATACAGTGTCCGCATTCAAAGCAGTTGTTCCCGGTTTCAACTGCAACTTCGCCGATTTCAATATTGTCTCTGATGCATACGGATTTGCATTGGCCGCATCCGATGCACTTGTCTTCATAAATCATTAATTTCATTTAAACCAAAATCCCATCTTTCTTTGCTATAACATATATTTACATTAATATTATAATTTTCATTATTCAATTTCTCTAATCTTTTGATTGAACAATTTTTAGAATATGCTATTGTATCATTGTTTATTTTTTACATCTTTTTTTATATCTAAAAATCATTAAAAAATTTTCAAAAAACTGAAACATTTATATACTACTTCGAATAATCTAAAATAGGAATTTACTGAGGTGATAAAAATGCGTAAAATTACTATAGCAATATTAGCTTTAATTGTAGTCGCCATGTTAATCCCTGCTGGATTTTCAGGCGAAGCAAATTCCGTTGTAATAACTTACGGTGAGACAACTCACTCAAATTCAGCATATAAATCAACTGTCGATGATTTTTTCAAAAGTCAGTCAAATGTAAATCTAAACAATGCAGAATCAAAAATCATCTATGCAAGTGATGTAAACAAAATTTCAGGATCAATATCCGGAAAAACATACTCTTCCAGTCAGATATTGTCCTCTGCATTGGTGGACTTGAATGATAATAAAAATCTTCAGGTAAGTGTTGACAAATCAAAAATCACAACAATAACTGGTGATATGTACATTTCAGCATTAAAATCCGCTGGAATAACCGCCGGCCATGTTTATGTAACAAGCCCTGTATCTGCAACCGGAGAATCCGCTCTTGCAGGTATAATGAACTCATATGAAGAAGCAACAAATGTTGAAATTCCTGAAACAGTAAAAGAAGCTGCAACTGATGAAATCGTTACTCAGGCAGAAATCGTTGATAACTCAGGTGTTGATGCTGACAAATTATCAAAATTGGTGGATGATGTAAAACAGGATGTCTCAAAAGACAACGTAACTGACCACAACACAATTGTAAACATCATTAACAATTATGTTCAAAACAACAACATTAATATCACTAATTCTGATATTGAAAACTTGGCAAACACTATTGGGCAAGTACAAAACGTTCAAGGAGACGTAAACCACTATAAAACTCAAGTAAATAACTTCATGAGTGGAAATTCAACAGGCGGATTTTCACTTGACGGATTATTTGCATGGATTAACTCCTTTTTTAGCTGGAGTTAATTCCTAACTTTTTTTTTTTAAAATAAATGATGGTTAACTAAAAGTGGAGTTTATACTCCACTTGAAGTTACAATGGTTATGTTTTCTGTGTAGAATGGTGTTTTTGATTTTGCGGAATCAACTACTTTAATTTCGGCTGTTTTCGGAGCTTGTTCATTGAAATAGGTTCCTTTGAATTTATATGTTTTTCCGCTGTCGGGATGAAGTTCGTTCCAGCCTATTGTTGATGCAATAACTTTTCCGTCATCATCATAATAATTCACTGTCACTTCTAAATAATCAAATGAGGAGTCTACACGTATGTCTCCGGAAACATCACCGCTGTAATATCCGAATCCTCCGTCAGTTATATTTTGAGTAACATTTCCAACTGCAATTGAATTTTCAGAATTTACCTGATATAATGCTCCACCAGCTATTAAAAGGACAAAAATCAATACAAAGGTCAGTATAGGTATTGCCCATAATTTTTTGCTGTTAATATTCATTCCTTTAAAGTACAATGCTAAAATTGCAGCTACTATGAACAATACTGCTGAAATTTCACCAAAACGCCCAATAAACATATAGACTAAAACTCCAGTTATAATAAATTCGGCGGCAGCTATAACCGGTTCATTCATTTTTTCCATTAAATAGATTCCTATTAAACCGCCTATTATGGCAATTGCCATTGAGGACATGATTGATGTCCATCCCATTAACATTGGTGTTCCAAGACCTTCTCCAACACCAACTACAATAGCTATTATTGCTAATATTAATGGTAACTTATTTTTAAATTCATTTTTATCATTTTTAGTTTCAACAGATTTATTTTCATTACTTTGAGAAATTTCCGATTTATTTTCTTCATTTGTTGGATTTGTATTCAAGTCAAATCCGCAGGAATCACAAAATTCCGCATCATCATCAAGTTCTTTACCACATTTTCTGCAATATTGAACCATATTTTTCCCTCCTTTGTTATATAATTGTTATAATTAGTGTGTTAATTTATTGTTTTTTGATTATAAAAAAGTTATGATGATGTTTTTTTAATTTAGGTAGGATGTTGCTATTAATTTTTGAAAGGTGTTTTAATGATAAAAATGGTTGGAGGGATTTGTAATTCATTTTTTTTAATTTTGTAAGTTTTAATCCAATACTGTTTTCATTATTTTCATGAAGTTTTTTCATTAACGACTCAATTTTTTATCAAAACTGTAAAAATAAACCACTCAATATATATAGTAATTAGAAACATAAATTAAATCATTAATACATTAAATTAAATTAAAGATAGGTTTGATAATATGGTAAGATTTTCACAAAGTCTTGAGGATAGGCAACCAAAAAGTAGAGAAAAACCTTATGAACAAATCAAGGACAGTCATCATTATTATTCCCATGAAGAAAGACAGCCTCATGTAACTCATGTAAGTGATGATAGACTATATGCTCAACCTCATAAACCTATCTATCAGGAACCTGCCTATCAAAGACAAGATAACCTTCATCGTCCCGCCCGAAGGGAGGAAGTTGATGAAATTATCTATGAAAGGCCGGTTATCGAAAGGCAATCAGTAAAACCTGATATCTCAAAACCGGAATTGAAATTCCCTGCCGATCAGAATATCCAGTTTGGTGTTAAATATTCTCCAAATTCAAGACCTCCTGTAATTGGTAAAAACCCTACCATAAGGTCAAATTCCATTATCTATAATGATGTGGTCATTGGAGACAATTTCAGAACAGGGCACAATGTTGTCATTCGTGAAAACACCAATATAGGAGATGATGTATTGATTGGAACCAATACTGTTATTGAAGGTGATGTAATCATTGGAAATGATGTCAGTATCCAGTCCAATGTGTATATTCCAACCAATTCTGTAATTGAAGATAATGTATTTATCGGACCTTGTGCTTGTTTTACAAATGACAAATATCCGGTTCGTATTAACTATGAACTGCAAGGACCTAAAGTAAGGCGTGGAGCTTCCATTGGTGGTAACACAACATTTTTATCAAATGTTGAGATTGGAGAAGGATCCATTGTCGCTGCCGGAGCTATTGTTATACATTCTGTTCCTCCATTCTATCTGGCTATCGGAACACCTGCACGTATAAAACCGCTTCCGGACCACTTGAAAGTTCCAAACAGGTTTTAATTATAATGGAGATTATTTTATGGCTCAATATAAGTGTAAAATTTGCGGATATATTTTTGATGAAGATAATATTGAAGAAGGATTAAATATTCCTGCCGGAACAAAATTTGAAGACTTGCCTGCTTCTTTCAAATGTCCGAAATGCAGGATGCCAAAATCAATGTTTGAAAAAATTTAAATACTTTTATATATTACTATTGTTTAAAAATAATATTTAATTATACAAATGTATAAGGAGATTGTTAAAAATGGCAAAATTTAAATGTAAACTTTGCGGATATGTAACCGAAGAATTTGATGAATTACCTGAAGACTACAAATGTCCTATGTGCGGTGCAACTGCTGACATGTTTGAAAAAGTCGAATAGGTGTCTTCAATGGCTTTCGTTTGCAAAGTATGTGGATTCGTTTTAGAAGAAGACGAATTACCAGAAGACTACGTATGCCCTGTTTGCGGCGTACCTGCAGCAAATTTTGAAGAACAATAAGTTCTTCATTTTAATTTTTTTCCAGAAATTGCTTATTTTTAAAACTAGTTTTTATTTTTCCGGAGTATTTTTCAAATATTTTCAAAATGTCTCTGGCATCTTTTGACACTATATCATAGCTGACCTTGTCTGAATATTCCTTTTCAATAACTTCCAGATTGTTGTTTCTGACTTCACTGTCGGCCAGTTTGATATCTGAGTATTCAAATGTTATTGTATAGACTTCATATTCTTCTATTTCAAGAATTTCAGCATCTCCGATAGCTTCCATAACTGATTTTGAATATGCTCTTACAAGTCCTCCTGCTCCAAGTTTGATTCCGCCGAAGTATCTTGTTACTATTGCTGTGACGTTGTGGAGTTCGTTTTTCCTTAAAACATTTATCATAGGTTTTCCTGCAGTTCCTCCAGGCTCCCCGTCATCGTCAAAGCCTTCTCCGTCACTTACAATATGTGCAGTACAGTTATGGGTGGCATCTGCATACTGCTGGTTTAATTTTTGGATTATCTCCTTTGATTCTTTTTTTGTTCTGGTCGGAAACAAAGAACAGATAAATTGGGATTTTTTAACATTTATTTCGCTTTGCACCGGTTCTTTAATAGTTTTCATTTTATCAATATCTTTATATATTTAATCAAATATATTATTGTTAGTAAATTTTTGGAAGGTGTTAAAATTGTCAAGTCGTTCAGCTACTGTTATAGTAATATTAGTCATAGCGATTGTAGCTTTCTGTTTAGCTACTGTATTTGCATCTATGACCGGACCAATATCAATTTTGCCTAATGCAAGTAATAATTCAAGTGTTCTGGATAATCTCTCAGCGATTACAGATTCTGATGATAATTATCAGACATATAGATCTCAGGATACTTCAAAAGATTATTCACATAGTTATGATTACAGCCAATCCAGCTCTGATGATTCACAAGTAGAAACTACTACGGATAATTCACATGTGGAAACTACTGTGGATAATTCCAATGAAAAAACTCCTACTGATGATTCCTCTAGTCAATCAAAAACTAATATTAATCCAGATAAATCTAATGATAATAAATTAGGATAATTTTTTATCCTTTCTTTTTTTTTTTAAAAATCTAACAATTTTTCAATATCAAAGATTACAGAGTTAATTGACAGATTAAACAGTCTTTCTCCGTATTCCTCATCTATATAAACGCCGTTTTCTTCAATGTCTCTTGCGCCTTCTTCGATGTTTGGATCATCTTTGCGTGCCTGTGTAAATCCATGCAGGCCAATTTCTTCATATTCATCGACATTTGTCTGATTTACAAGTTCATCTTCATTGACAATGCCTAAAACTTTAGCCATTGACAGTTCACCGCTTCCTCCGTGAGGGCCTTCAGATGAGATTACTTTATTGTTGAATATTATTGATAAGTCTGTTTTGTCTTCAATGTCCCATAATTCAGCCATTAACGGTATATTTCCTCCATGGGAATTAACAATAACTACCTTTTCAATATCCAAAAATTCTTTTGCTGAATTTAAGGTGTTTATGACATTTTCTTTTAACACGTCAAGGGAAACATGAACTCCGTGGTCGATTGTATCCAGTTCATAGGCTGGAAAGATTATTCCTAAAAATTTGGCTCCGCTTAGAAGTGATGCCTGAAATGCGATATGAGCACCGATTTTTGCATCTGTGTCGATTGGAAGTGCAGGTCCATGGTTTTCAAGGTGGGACCCAAGTGCGATTATTCCGATTTTGTGTACTTGTGGATCTTTTATGTTTCCTGCTCTGTATCTTAGTTCGGCCATATAATCACCATTATATTTCGAAGTTCCAGATATCGTCGCCGACGTAATGTTTGGTTTCAACAGCTTTTCCGGAATCGTTTGCAACCATTTCTTCACCGCTTATCAGACTTACTCCAATGGCCAGTGGTTTTCCATGGGTTTCATCTATGATTAACACAATGTCTCCTGCTTCGACGCCTTCAGAGGCATCTACAATTCCAGGGCTCATTATGTCTGCGCCGTTGCTTACAAATCTGATTGCTCCCATATCTACAGTTACGGTTTTGCCGTCAATTTCATTTGCAAGTGCAGCTTTCAGAGTTGGAAACGGTTTGTCGTCAATTATTATAATGTATGGTTCGCCGTCTACAAGTATGAATGAATTAGGTTCCGCTTCAAGAATCTCTACATTTTTCTTGCCCTGAAGCAAGTTACCGTATTCGCCCAATTCCGCTTTTATTTCTTTAATTTTCTTTTTTTTGAGGAAATTTCTTTTTTTAACTTTTATTGCCATGTTTATCCCATAGTTTATTAATAAATAATATTATTATATTTGGGATAAATAAAGCTATTCATTATTTCTTAAAAAGACATCTGTGTAGTTTATTTCATCTCCCAGTCTGGTGTTGATTATGGGCTTGTCATGGCCTGCATATTGTGTTATTGTCGTTGCATTGTTGTTTGACAGCTTTTCGATGCACAAATCAATTATGTCAAGTTCCTCCTGTGTAAATTGAGGTGTAGGTATTCTTGTTGGATAATATCTGTGGATTGTCCTGTTGTAGTAGGGTTCCTTTCTTAAAAACAGCTGTTTTTTGGATATCAGGCTTTCGGTAATTTTTCTGAAATGTTTAGGTTTGATTCCTCTTTTGGATTTGATGTATGTTTCCTTTGTGAGAAACTTACCGTAAAGCTCGTAATAGTTAAAATCAATAAAGTACATTACTGTACACAATACTGTCTTGCCCAGATTAGGTTTGTTTGAGCATTTAAAGAGAATGTACATAATCAGATTGATATATTTTTCTTCATTGATTTTCATTTTTTAGCCTGATGATGGTTGGTGATATTATGGTCTGTTGATTTTTAAATATAAGTGAAGTGCAAGAGAGCACTTGATAACTAATTTTAAATAGTGCTTAGACTAATTATTTATTATCAGCATTATTTTTTTACTATTTTTACCTAAAATAAGGTAACCTTTATATAGTAGGTTAGTTATAATTAATAGTATTAGTTTTAATTAGGTTTTGTCTTATCTTAACTTGATTATATTATGTATTTGGGTATGATTGTTACTCAATTCAGATTTAAAAACTAAAATTTTGATAATATAAGGTGATATAATGAGCGGACAAAATGTTCAAAGACCACTTGACGCATTAGGAAAATCTGTGGACTCTCCAGTTTTAATAAAACTTAAAGGAGATCGTGAATTTAGAGGAATACTTAAGAGCTTTGATTTACACATGAATTTAGTTCTTAATGATGCAGAAGAGTTACAAGACGGAGAAGTAACCAGAAGACTCGGTGTTGTACTCATAAGAGGAGACAATATTGTTTATATTTCACCATAAATATTATTCAATACTTTTTTCGATCATATTTTAACGATAAACTAAGGAGGTGTATCAATGTCAAAGGGAACTCCATCAATGGGTAAAAAGAATAAAAAGACCCATATCAGATGCAGAAGATGTGGTAGAAACACTTACCATATACGTAAAAAAGTCTGTGCTTCTTGTGGATTTGGTAAATCCAAAAAACTCAGGAGATACAGCTGGCAAAATAAAAAACCAACTACTAGACAAAGATTAGTATAAGTTGGTTAAACTACGAAGATTATTTCATAATCTTCCTTAAAATCTATTTTTTCAATGAATTCAATAATAATTTTCAAACTGCTTTTTTTTAGATAATCTTATATAACATGACTTATAATTTAGTTATAATTAAATAATTTTTTAGGAGGCTTAATTATGGTCGACATAAATGATGTAGCTAGAGAACATGATGTAGATTTGGAAAACTGTGTTATTTTTATAAGAGGTAAAGACGATATATTGGCTGTTGACATTTCCAATGCCGGAATCAGACAAAGAAGTGATGATACTATGGGATTCACTTTTTCAATAACTCCAAAACAGGCATTGGCTGTGGAAAAATACTTCAGTAAATTTGCAACCGGTGAGAAGTTCTATTTTGATATTTCTCAAACAGGTTACAGGCCGGTATATTACAGAGGACTTTCCCAGATTACAAAAGAAGTCAGCAATGAGTATCATCCGAAATTCAACATAACTTTATTTGCTCAAAAAGCTATTGTGGAACCGGAAGATTCTTATTTTGCACCTACCTGTGCATGCTGTGAGTTTTGCCATATAGAATAGTGGTGTTTTATTTTAAAAATTTTGATGAAGTTTTGATGAGGAATTATCTATAATTCCCCTTCAACTGCATCCCATAAGTCAACTGCCCAGCCCTGGCCTGCATCAATTACCATATCAAGCAGTCTTACTTTGCCGTCTTTGAATCTGAAGAGTCTGTAGTCAATCTGCGGTTTTTTGGCTGTGCCTTCCTTGTTGCAGTCAAGGTATATTCCTTCACTGTATTCTTCTTCAAAGTTTCCGGATTGGACAAAATCGCCGATGAGTGAGTATCCGTTTCTGACGCTTTTGTCTAGTTCGTCTATGGTTTTTAACCATCCTCCCTGTGCTCTGAATTTTATGTCTGGGTCGACTTTTGTTATTTCTTCTTGCCAATTTATTATCATATTACCAAATCCTTTTTAGTATTACTTTCAATTTAGTTGATATATAAAAGAAGAGATAGAGCATTTGATAAGTAATATTTATAACTATTGTTATATAATAATAATTATATAAGTCAAATTTCATATTTATTAATATATTAATCAAGTATGGGCTTTAAAAATGAATTTATTTGAAAAATTTGATATAGATAGTAATAATCAACTGTTATATGATATAGCATTCACACACGGTTCATATGCTACATTGCATGATTTGGATTATACTTATGAGAGATTGGAATTTTTAGGGGATTCCGTTTTAAATATAATCGTTTCAGAATACCTCTACAATAAATATCCTCAATATGAAGAAGGCATGTTAACTAAATTAAGGGCAAATTATGTATGCCAGAATGCTTTGATTTACTATTCACATGAGTTAGGTTTGCAGGATTATTTGAAAGTAGCTGCTGATGAATCAAATTTAACCCATAATGAAGTGTTATCCATTACTGCGGATATATTTGAATCATTTTTAGGCGCCATATTTCTGGATCAGGGTATGGAATTTGCAAAAGACTATATCTCCAAATATGTATTTCCTCATATTGATGAAGAAAAAGTATTCTTTAGAGATTATAAATCTGCAGTAAAGGAGTATGGTGATGCAGAAGAACTTGAAATCACCTATCAGATGATTAACGAATACGGCGTTCCTCATGATAAGACATTCTTCATATCCATTTTGATTGACGGTGAAGAGATGGGTATAGGTAAAGGAAAAAATAAAAAGGAAGCTGAACAGGCAGCTGCAAAAATAGCTATTGAAAAATTAAATATCAGGTGTTTTTAATGAGTGAAGAATCTGTAGGCATTGTTGAGACAAAATATTTGGATATTAAAGAGCCAATTCAATTGGATAGTGGAAAAATTCTCAATAATGTTACTGTTGCTTATGAAACTTATGGTGAACTCAACAAGGAAAAGTCCAATGCCATCTTGATTTGTCATGCACTGACTGGAGATGCCCATGCTGCAGGCTGGCATGAAGGAGACAGAAAACCTGGATGGTGGGAAATAGTAATAGGTCCTGGAAAGGCAATTGATACTGATAGATACTTTGTCATATGTTCTAATGTTTTAGGAGGATGTAAAGGAACAACAGGTCCAAGTTCAATCAATCCCAAAACAGGCAAGCAATACGGTCTTGATTTCCCGGTAATAACAATCAAAGATATGGTTGAAGTCCAGAAAAAGTTAATAGATTCACTTAAAATTGATGAATTATATGCAGTTATAGGAGGATCTATGGGTGGAATGCAAGTTCTTCAATGGCTTATATCCTATCCTGATTTTGTAAAAAAGGCAGTGCCAATGGCTACAGCCGCAATGTCTTCACCTCAACAGATTGCATTTAATGAGGTAGGTCGCCAGGCAATATTTTCAGATCCTGACTGGAACAGTGGAAATTATTATGAAACAGGATTGAAACCTGAAAACGGTCTGTCTCTGGCACGTATGATTGCTCACATTACTTATCTTAGTGACGAGTCAATGGATATTAAATTCGGACGTGACCTGCAGGATAAGGATGAGATAAGCTATGACTTTTCAATTGATTTTCAGGTTGAAAGCTATCTGAAACATCAGGGAGAAACCTTCGTGAAACGTTTTGACGCTAACAGTTACTTATTCATTACAAAAGCGGTGGATTTATTTGATTTATCTCAAAATAATTCATTGATTGACGGATTTAAAGATATTAAAGCTAAAGTGGAAATAATATCAGTTGATTCAGACTGGCTATATCCGACAGAACAAAGTACAGAAATACTCACAGCACTTCATGCAAACAATGTTGATGCGACATTTTCAGAAATAAAATCCAACTATGGCCATGATGCATTTTTACTTGAAGGAGGTCAGCTAAACTTTATCCTCTCCAAATTCCTGGCAAACAATGTTGTCAGTGATTTGATGAAAGGTGTTGTCGTTACAATAAAAGATAACGCAGACGTCCATGAAGCTGCAGAAATAATGCTTGACAAACAGGTAACTCATATTCCTGTTGTTACCGATGACTATAAGCTTATCGGTATTGTAACCAGCTGGGATTTGTCAAAATCAATTGCAATGGATACAAATCATCTGAAGGATATCATGACAACAACGGTAAAATACTGTTTTGCAGATGATTCCATTGAAAGCGTGGCCCGTATGATGGGTGAATATGATATTTCATCTCTTCCTGTTGTCAATGAGGATATGAAAGTTTTAGGAATTATTACAACAGATCAAATTAGTCATTTATTAAGTTAAATAACTAATTTTTCTTTTTTTATGTTAATTTAAGGAGACATTACTATTTCTAGAAAATCCAAGTTTATTGATGGTGCTAAAAAGGGTATTCCAATCACATTCGGATATGTTCCGATGGGTATTGGCTATGCTGCAATAGCTATGAAGGCGGGATTTACTCCTCTTCAGACAATATCTATGTCATTTCTGGTTTATGCAGGAGCAGGTCAGATTATCGCAGCATCAATGGCGCTGACTGGTGCAACGGCAATAGCAATCATATTGACAAACTTTGTTGTAAACTTAAGATATTTTGTAATGTCTACATGTGTTTTAAATCAGGTTGAAGAGTCCAATCTGGGTTTGAATATTCTTGCAGCACACGTTACTGTAGATGAGTCATTTGCAATGTTTTCACTTTCTGAAGACTCATCGATTTGGATATATCTTGGAATTGCGATTACTGCATGGCTAAGCTGGTGTTTGGGGGCGGCAATAGGTGTTGTTCTGCTGGATTTGCTTCCGGTAATTGTTACAAACAGCTTTAACATTTCTCTATATGCGCTCTTTGTAGCTATTTTGGTTCCTGCCGTTAAAAAATCAAAACAGATTGCACTTTTGGTTTTGATTACAGCTGTTTTAAACATTGTATTAAGTCAATTTTTAGGAAACTGGTCTCTGATTGTTTCAACTTTAATTGGGGCAGGAATTGGAATGTATATTGTTGATGATGAATATTTTCTTTCAGGTGATGCCTAATGGATTATATCAGCTTGGTGATTTTGGGATGTGCAATTGTAACATTCATTCCACGTTTGATACCTGCATTATTCATTGACAGACTTGAGTTTCCGCCTAAAGCAGAAAAATTTCTGAATTTAATCCCATATACTGCTCTTGCGGCATTAATCTGTCCGGGGGTTTTGACTGTTGACAATCAGCTATGGTATATCGGTTTGATTGGTGCTGTTGTGGCTGCAGGTCTTGCATGGAAGAAGGTTCCTCTTGGAGCTATTGTAATATTGACTGTGGTTGTGCTGATTACTGTTTATTCAATTGTTCCTTTCTTTTAATTAGTGAAGAATTATCGGTTGGGGGTCTGTTTTACTGATTTTAGATAGTTTGGGATTTAACATTAACGCAGCCGATTTGAAATTCAGAACATTTTTTTTTTAAAAAGTTTTTCATACAGAACAGATTGCCGAAAACAATCTGCGTTCTATCAAGGGAAAGGTTGTAAGGTCACTCGATGAGGCTATTGAATATTATGGCGATGAAATCTTAAAAAAGAGTAGCGATACTCTTTAGCCTATTCCTCCAAAGTTTTAACAACACTTTTTACAAAGTCCCTTTTCTTTTCCAAATGAATGCCGTGTCCGCAGTTGAAATATTCAACATCAATATTTTCAATTAAACTGACTACCAGTTCCAGGTCCTCATCTGTTAGGGCGCCCATAATAATGTTTTCATCACCTATTACAGTATTGGCTTTCATGAACAATGTTTTGCATTTTATATTCGAAAGCAGATTCCTGTAATCGATGTTGCAGTTAAAGGAGTCATTGTAGAAATTTTCTCCGAAGTAAGGATCATATTCATTCAATCCTTGAAAAGCTTCCATAAATTTTTTAGGCCAGAACGGAACTTTCAGGGGTTTTTCCGGATGTTTTTTTCGATATTTTAATGCAGATTCTCCGGATTTTGCCCTGATCTTTTCCCTTTTGTTTTCAGGGAAAAAGTTCCAGGCATATTGGTTCATGAAGTAGTAATATACAAAATCAGTCTCTTCATCCTGATTGATGAAGTTATGGCAGACCGTTGACAAATCATTAAAGTTATAATAATTGAATCTCTTCTCACCGCAGCTTGAAAACAGTGGTGGGTCTTCCAATATCAGATTATCGCAAACATCGGAAACTGAAGCTATATAGCAGGATATAAGGCCTCCGGAAGAATGACCCAATATGGATATTTTATCATCAGTCTTGGATTTGATAAAATCAATCAAATCATCGCCTAAACTGACTATATTGTATTTTTCCTTGTTATGGGAGCTTTTTCCATGTCCATAACAATCCACTAAAATCAAATGAAACTTCTTAGACAACTTTTTCACTACATTCGAATAGTTCTCTGCATTTGCGGATTGGGCATGTATTATTAGCAGCAATGGATTGTCATTATTCGCTTCATAATAATTAATGATATCGCCGTCATCTGTCTCATACCGATAATTATCCAACTTCATTTTATCATCCCTCATGATTAGCTATTATTAACTTTTGTTAATGATGTATAATATATTTTAAAATCTAAATGCTAAGATTCATCTAGACAATGTTGATTTGGTTGTTGACCGTTCCAAAAACAATTCTCCAATTGAAACTGTTCGTATAAAACTTATAAAAAGTTGCGATACTTATCGATTTTCACAACTCAAATTCTAGTACAACAGAAAACATAAAAAACATAAAAAATTTTTAAAATGATTCATTAGGGTATTTTTTATTTGTTGCAAAACCATTTTTTATTTTACCATCTATTAAAGGCATTTTCAACTGTCCGATATTTTCAGACAATCCATAATTTACAAATGAAATTTTATTGCTGTAGTTTTTTCACCTATATATCAAATATAAAACATTTTTACACTTCAAAAGCAATTTTTACTTGAGTATAAGCCAAATAGAAATTATTTATACTATTTTATCTAATATTATAAGTAATCAAACTCTTAATCCAAAAGGAGGTGATATTATTAGGAACAAAATAATATTTCCGATGAGAGAATTTAGAACAACTGTTCTATTGAACTCTCCTCTTGGCAAATCTATCTATTTGAATGGAGGAATCCTTATGAGTATCCAAAGGAAATTTTGGATTGGAGTGCTCATATACACCATAATCATGTGGTGTTTGGCATTCTACATCATATGGGTTACATATAACTAATCCGATGACTTAATTGATTTCTCCTTTAAACTGCAGAAAACATCAAATATTATAATTATTGTTTAGCAATAGCCTTAACGGGTTATGTTTGGGTTTGTTGGATTATAATCGACACTTTCTGCAGTTTATAAATTAAAAACAGTAAACTTTATATAAAATATATTTCATAATATTCAGTAGAGTTTAAAATCCACATTGGATACAATTAAATTCTAAACTATTTGAATAGATAGACTTTAATTCAATGTCTACTTGTTCCAACATGTGAAAACATGTTGTAGACATTGATTTGACTAATTTTTATTTGCTTTGTTCTTTTCTATTAGGGATTTTAATTTTTTTAATCTCCAGTCATGTTCATTTATCTCAGATGCTTTTATAAAGTAGTATAACGCCCCATCATAATTATTTAAATCAATTAATGTGTACGAAATGTTTATTAAATATTCGATATGATTGGGGTTGCCATCAACAGCCAATTTAAAGTAATGATATGCTTTTTCGTACTCTTCCAGGTTAATCCATGAACAACCTAAAGAATTATAAAGAAATGGATTAGTATTTCCTAATTCCTCAGATTCATTCAGATAAATCAATGATTCTTCAAATTGATTTAATAAACATAAAATAGCACCTTAGCAGATAAGATTTCTGGGTTTTTACCAAGGAATATGCGATAATCAACAAGTTTTAAAGATGCTTTCAAGTAATTATTTTCCAAACAAAAACTAGTCAATCTAGTCAACGTCCATTCAAAAGGAAATATTAATAACAGAATAACAGCAAAAGAACATGCCAATAAAAATAGATTGGAATTTACCAGTCCTTCATAAATTGAAGATAACATTAAAAACCAAAATCTAAAATGTTACATAATGTTAATGTGGCCTAATTGAATCAAATCTAAAAAAGCGCCTGATTTTATCAATATTAACTAATTGGAATCATAGATTATTTTTTTAACATTAACATTGAAAATTTAACAATAATTTAAGCAGAATTACTTGAATAAATACGAACAATTCGTATAAAACGTATGATATAGTTCGCAACCTTATTGATTTACTACACTAATGCCTCTTAATAAATTTCATTATAACAATAGAAAAATCTTATGATTCTAATGTTTCTTTTTTTAAAAAATTGTTCTCATCACGTAATATTTACTTCACTTCATAAAATTGATTTAGATTTACAAAATTGATGTTATTACATAATATTTTTTAAATTAAATAATATAAATTATTTTAATGATAAATTTAAATAATATTAGAAATATATTACTATATTAAACTAATTTAAGAGGTTTTTAGATGTCAGAATTTCAGGAAGACATGATATTTAAAGAGGTTAGTGAGGAAGATGCACGAATATTCTTAGATATCTTAGGTAAAAAATCCAAAAAAGTCAAGATAATGACAACAGAATTGCGCCAACTAGATCCAACGACATTTGTGCCAGATATAATACTGGAATTGGATGATGAAATATTGATAATCGAACTTCAATCAACAAAAGTCGGAAAAAAACATCACCAAAGATTCCACATATATGTGGCAATATCCGACTACAAATTCGATTCAATCCCAAAAGAAGTTAACCTATGTGTTTTTACCACTGCAGAAGAATCTAAAAAAATCATATATACCGTGAACAAAGACAATGACTTCATTTATGACGTGATTAGTTTAACTGATTATGACAGTGAAGAAATTATTAATACTATTAATGACAAACTTAAAGACAATACCGAAATATCTGGAAAAGAACTAATCTTATTTGCTTTAGTTCCCATCATTGAAAAAAATGATGGTGTTGAAGATTATGTCGAATATGTGGTAAATACATTAATCGACTTAAAAGGATTAACTCCATCAATTAAAGCATTAGTTTATGGAATTGAATGGCTGATTGTAGACAAATTCGTTGATGATGAAAAAACAAAAAACATATTACGCGATTTGTTGGGTGATAGAATGAGTTTAATACATGAATATGCAGAAAATAAAGTAAATCAAGAACAAATTAGAATTATTAGAAATCTTTTAAGACATGGAATGAGAGCTGAAGTAGTTGCTAAATCTGCTGAAGTACCATTATCCAGAGTTAAAGCTATTGAAAGAAAAATGAAAAAATAATTTTCTTTTATTATTTTTTTAATGAATAGTTGATAATACATATAGTAATTAAATTATTTTTACATTGATTACTAGTAAAAAACCATCCCCGATAATCTTCTATACCTTAAGGCGAAATGTGAAATAATCATGGTTAAACATGAAAACAATGATTTTTCACAATAATATGGCGTGCAAAAATTTACTTTTGATTTAAATAATATAAAAATCTAATAAATTTATATCAAAAATATTTTACTTGTGAGTTCATGGTTAATTCAAGATTATTAAAAATACTATTCCCAATTGATATTAAAAGTTTAACAATCATGGAAAGAATATACCACATACTGATTTTTACTGTTCCACTTCTATTGTTCGCTATAGTAATGGCTACTACACCCAGTGGTTGGTTTACAATAGCATTATGGGCATTATATGTTGTTTTGTTTGCTCCTTGGTGGTACTGCATGTTAACTTATGAAAATCTAGAGAAAAAATATAAACTTGACTCAGACATCAGATTTGGAAATACATATGAATTTTTTTCTAAGTTCTTGGCTTCATTCGCTCCAGGAATAATACTTACAGCAATAACAATTTCATATATAATGAATGAAGTCTTTCTAGGGGTTGTCATTTCCTTTGCTTTCATTATTCCATCATTTGCATTATATTTCAGAGATGATGTTTTTAATGATGAAAGTTGCATTGAAGGCCAAGATATTATTTTAGGTTATACTCCTGCATGGTATGGATTGTTGAGTGTGGCTATAGGGCTTTTTGGTTATATCAATGCATTTAAATTGAATAATCCAAAACTATCAATTTGTTTGATTTTAGTAACTTTGATTTTCCAAATACTTGCTGTTGCACCGGACAAACTTAATAAAGTCTTATTTTTTGAAGTTAGGAGAATAAGTGGATGTTTACTACTTCTTTTTTCAGTAGGTGCAATATTTTTATTAATATGTTTCATGATAACAGGACATTCCGTTATTAACTTAAATAATATTGATTTATCATTTGAAAGTATTGTAAGAAAAGCTCTTACTTGGGGTACTGGAATTATTATCGCAATACTATTCATACGGAAAATTAAAAGCATGAATAAATAATGATTTTTTAAACACCCTATTGCTAAACTTTATCAAAATTTAACAATATTTAAATTAGATTATTTGAGAGAAATACGAACATTTCGTATAAAACGTATGATATAGTTCGCATGCTTATCTTTTAACACCTCTGAACTCTAGGATACTTTATTTTGTAATAATTAAAAAACTTTTGAAAGCAAATCCAAAACTAATGCTAATTAAATACTTCTAAATGGATATATTCCATTCTTTTCATGACTATTTTGAAGCCAGTAGGTGAGTATTGGGTCAGTAATTTGGTATTTGTCATTTACATATTCAATTAAGTCAAAATCAAGCAGGCGATTCAATGGCCTATTAAGTGATCCGCTAGTAACCTCTAAAGTGTTTGCTATTTCAATTCTCCTTTTAGGGTTTCCAAGTAAAGAAATGATTATTTTTTGTTCTTGAAATGTTAATTTAGACCACATGAATATAAAATGTACTGCAAGATAATCAATCGAATCCTTAAATAACTCAATAATGTTATTTTCTGTTAAGGTTATGTTTTCTGGAAGAATTTTTGCAAATATGTTGATGTAATAAGGTATTCCTCGAGTGCATTTGTAAAATCTTTCAAATCCCCCATCATCCAGCAATATGTTTCTTGGAATTGATTCGATGTATTCCCTTGTTGTTTGTTTTGAAAATGGATGGATTTCAATTGTTAGCATTCTTCCTCCAAATGCACCTTCCTTTCCATTTAAATCATTGATTAAACTGTCTTTCAAACTCATACTTCCACAAAATAGGTATGCAACATTTTTTTGGTTTTGAATGAAACTACGCATATACCATAAAAATTTGTCTACATTGTCTAAATCTTTAATCAATTGGATTTCATCAATGAAAATGAATACTCCTTTTAATTTGTCACTATTGTCTTCGTAAATTTTTTGGGGCAATTCCATTACAAAATCAGCTAATCTTGCATAATTCTCCTCACTTTCAAATACTGGTACTGGAATGTGTTCATAAGATAAAATCTTATCTATCTTGAATTTATTTGTTTTAAAGTATTTTTCTATTTTCTTGTCAAGTGTTCTTAAGCCGAATTCTTTCGAAGCTTTTATTATTGCATCATAGATTATTTTGATTATGCTGCCTCGACTTAGCTTTTTTTGTTGGTATGCATTACTTCTTGACAGATCAATATCTACTACCAGATATTCCTTATCAAATTTATGTTTAATTTTTTTGATGAGTGCTGTCTTTCCTACTCCCCTAATTCCAGTCAATAGTATTGTGGGGGATGAATTGAATTCCGTGGTTCCTAATAGACTTGACAGTATATTAATTTCATCTGCCCTGTTGTAGAATTGTGTTTCAGTTAAATTTGTATCTGTAATGCTTGCAATTTCATCCATGTTTAACCCTCATGTAATGTAATTTGCATTATGTATTGTAATATAATGTAGTTTTAATTATATAATTAATTTTTCATTATATATTGTAATATAATGTATTTTTCATTACATTTAATCTTTATGTTATTGAAATCTTGTTTGATAATACTCATTGTGGATTGTGTAAGAATGTTTCAAAGATTAAGTCAAAATCTCCAATTCTTTGAATATTCTTAACACCAAAATGTTTAGTATCAGGCACAAAGAATTCACCACAGGAATTAATTATTTCAATTGAATAATCAATCATTTTAAAATATTTATTTTTTTATTTTAAAAAATATAATTCAATATTATATTTAATTACAAATTTTATAAGCTTTTTGTTTTAAATAAATACAAAATTATAAAGTTAAAGCAATTTTACAAAAGTAGAGCAATTTGATAAAAGAAATTTTTAAAAATAAGAGAATACTATTGGAAACAATATTATGGGAATATCATATACACAATCAATAATTAATCTGAAATTTTAGTTTACCAATTTACAAATAATGAACCCATTATTGCCATAAGTATTATTCCAATTATTAAAAATTTTGTTAAACCATTCTTTTCTTTTAATTCGAATGGTAGAATTTTATTTGCTATGTCTGGAGATAATATAAATGAAACAATTAGTAATGAGGAAATAAAGTAGATTAAGTAACATATGTCTAAGTTACTTTCTGCAATACCTGATATAACTTTCATTAATGAAAATCCAATGAGATGGCAACTTATAAGACTTCCAAAAATATAATAAATAGCAGGATGATATCCGATAACATATTCTATGATTCTATTTCCATTTTTATCTTCAGTTACTAATTTGTGACTGTTCTCATTTTTATAAACGTTAATTCTTAAAAACATGAAAAATGCAGGGTATAATGCTGCTAAACAAAATCCAATGGCAGAATAGATTCCTCCTTGATGTGAAGCAATTGGATAAATAATAAAAGCAAATGCAATACTTGCAGGAATGAAAAATAAAACTACTCCCTGATAAGATAGGCCTTTATATTCTTCATAAAATAATCCATATTTTCCATCAAGATAATCACGATTATAAACGATAATTGCTGATAATAATGTAAGTATTGTAAAACCGATGATAATATTAATTACAAATGAGGTGGGTAAATCTACGATTAAGAATAACACTAAGGATATAACAAGTCCAATTAGTTCTAAAAAAAATAGATCCTGAAATCATATAAGATTTCAATTCATTTTTATCTAAAGTAGACCAATCCTTACTAATATTTTTAATTAATTCTTCAAGCAAGCACATCACATTTATTAATTGAATTTCCATAAAATATATTTATTTCAGCACATATAATCATTACTAAAAAAAAGGAAACGAAATTATAAAAGATTAATAAAACAAAAGTAATCCATAAATCAATTATAATTGGAAACATAGCATACACCGTACATTACCAACAAAATTTAATTAATTAGACAAATTATTTTGAAAAAACTACGAACAATTCGTATGAAACTTATAAAAAAGTTTCGACACTCTCATTTTGCAACATAATAATTTTTAGATGCGATAATACTCTCATTAGACCAAATTTCATGAAACTATTTTAATTGCAGATATCTTTAAAAAAAATGATGATTAATCACTATATTCTATCAAACAAACACTCTGTTTTTTCCAATAGCAGTTGTTACAAGTTTTACATTCAGATTTGCCATATCCATCAATTTTCCATTGAGTTAAAAAAGTAGGATCTTTTACAAAGGGTCTTTGCATTGAAATAAAGTCAATATCAGTATTATTTAACAATTCGATGATTTTATCCATATCTGACCTTCCCCCACCTAAAACAACGGGGATGGAAACATTCTTTGCAACTTTATCCGCAAAGCTCACTAACATGTCTTGATTTGATTGACCTTTTCTAAAGTATTGTGGAGATAAGAATTTAGTAATCTGTAAGCTATCTGCACCGTTTTCAGCAAGAATTTTGCAAATTTCCAGAGAATCCTCTTCATCCTGATACAAATTAACCTTACAGTGAACATGCAATCCTGTTGTTTTTTTAATCAATTTAATTATCTCCAAAACCATTCTCACACGATTGTAAGTATTTCCACCATAATTGTCACTGCGTGTATTTTCAAAAGGATTCATGACACGTGATAAATAAAAATTATTGCCTATGCATAATTCTATTCCATCAAATCCTGCAAACATTATCTTTTTTGCTGCAACAATATAATCCGCCTGAATTGTCCTTATATCCTCCAAAGTCAAATCATTGACTTCCATCATCTGTTTCCCATTTACATTACAGTTGATAAAGCCTATTTGGGCAAGAATTGGAGTATTATTTTCATGGGCTATGCTGGTAACCTCTTTAAAGTCCCGTATGAATGAAGGAGCATTAATATAATCAGTAAAATCACTGAATCTGTCATGACTATATAATGAAATCAACTCGGAGACTATTACGCCAACATTATTTTTTGATAATTTTTCATATCTGTCAAATACATCCTGAGACAGATTTTTACTGGAATCGTTTTGGGATTCCCACAACCCATTTCTTATTATACGACTGGAAACCTCAAGACTGCCGAATTTAGTGTTGTCAAATATACTTTTCATAGTTACATATTAGATAAAAGGAATATAAAAAGGAGAAAGTAATTCACAAATTACCTAAAATTAACTGATTCAATAATTAATCTCAACTTTTGCTTCCTTAAATTACCCTAATAATGGTAACATGTGCTGGTCTTTGTCCTATAACAATTATTGCATTTCAAACATTTGGATTTACCTTCACCATTGATTTTCCAATTATTTAAAAAATCTTCCTTCGCAACAAAAGGCCTGTACATTGACATGAATTCAATATTAGTACTGTTCAGCAATTCATTCATATGAATCATATCATTAAATCCCCCACCAACAATGACAGGAATGTCAACAGAATCTATTAGTTTAGAAGTATAATCTATTAGTTCATCTTCTCCAGATACTTTGTTGGTGAAATACAAAGGTGAAAGAGGTCGTGTTAACTGAAGACTGTCAACTCCAACTTTTTCAAGTAATTTACAAGCTTTAAAACTTTCAGTTGAATTAAATCCATTTTTCCTCTCATCAAACGTGTTGATTTTGCAGGAAATATGTAAATCCAAGTTATCTTTCATTACTTTAACCAATTCCAAAACCAAACGTGACCTATTAAATAAATTTCCACCATAATTATCTTCCCTTTGATTATAATATGGATTGATGAATTTAGATAGGTAAAAATTATTACCTATTGACAATTGAATCCCGTCAAATCCTGCAAATTGCAACTGTTGAGCTGCAGAAATAATATCCGCCTGTATTTTACGAATATCTTCAACAGTTAAATCATTGACTGAAATATCCAAGTCAATTCCACGGTTGAATTTGATGAATTCAACTTGCCCTAAAATTGCAACCCCATAACTATGGCAAATTTCAGCCAATTTTCTTGCCACAGTCATGAAATTCCGATTGCTCATTTTAAAGGAATGTTCACTAAACTTATCATTAGGATATATTGAATACAGCTCAGAAGTAATTAGACCAACCCCGCTTGAGGCTATTTTTTCATATCTATCATAAATTGCGTTTAAATCATCTTGTTGGGATTCCCATAAACCTGTTCTGATGATTCTGCTGTTAAGTATTAAGTCACCGAATTTACATTTATCAAATATGGATTTCATAAAAAGTAATTAGTAAAAAATAGTATAAAAAGAAATAAGTAATTATAAACTTACCGGATATTGTAAATTTTGCGGTATTCACCCAAAAGTTCTTCAATTTCCACATCATCAGAATTGGAATAATTCAATTCATCAAAATAATACTCAGTGATTTCATATAGTATCCTATTAGCCCTAAGGCCTTTAGGAGTTAAAGCATATTCTGTCTTATTATGGTGCTCATCAACAACTGTCTTGGTGATTAGTTCCTGTTCTTCCATATACTTCAGAGTCTGTGCCAACACATGATTACTGATTGTGGGATTTGCATCCTTAAACTCGTTGAAATGTGTCATTCCCCTGAATATATTTGACATGATACAAAAAATCCATTTCCTGTTAAACAAATCTAAAGTATTTCCAATCGGGCAAATATCATTGCTAATCATATTATCTACCAAGTAATTATACAGTTACTTACTTATTTATTAATTAAATCTTTTAAATATTTCTTTGAGGAATATTATGAAAATTACATACTGGAGCGACTTTGCCTGTCCATACTGTTACATTGGCAATAGCAGATTAAAAAGAGCAATCAATGATTTAAATTTGGATGTTGAATTTGATATCCGTGCTTTTGAGCTTGATCAAAACGCACCAAAGGATGTCAAATCCACTACTGTTGAAAGGTTTGCCATCAAATATGACCTATCAATTGAAGATGCTAGAAAGCAGGTTGCACAAATTTCAGGGCTTGGCCGTGATGAGGGCATTGATTTTAAATATGAATCAACACTTTACACTAACACCCGTGATGCCCACAGACTGATGAAACTGGCACAGGACAAATATCCTGAAAATGTGGAAAAACTGGCCAGATTACTATTTGATGCTTATTTTGTTGAAAACCTTAAGCTGGCAGATAAGGAAGTGCTACTTAAAATCGCTTTAGATGCAGGTTTGGATGAAAATCAAATAAATGACGTGCTGAACAGTAATTTATACAACAGTCAGGTTGAAGAAGACGAGGATATTGCATTATCCGGAGGAATACACGGTGTTCCATTTTATTTATTTGACAATAAATACTCAATTCCAGGCGCATTATCATATGATGACTTTAAAAGTGTCCTGTCACAAATTGTTGCAGAAAATGAAGTTGATGATGATAAGGACGCAGACAGTTGTGCTGATGGGGTCTGTAAAATATGAAACTTAAATGGTTAGGTCATTCGGCATTTGAATTAACCTCAAATAGAGGATTAAATATTTTAATCGACCCATTCATTCAGGCAAATCCTGTATGCCCTCTAAAAATTAGCGATTTGCATCCTGACATTATCTGCATCACCCACGGCCATGCAGACCACTTCGGAGATGTCATTGAAATATCAAGAAACAATACAAATTTGATTGTTATAACAAATTATGAAATTTCCATATATCTTCAAAGAAAAGGAGTAAATGCCATTGGAATTAACTATGGTGCATCCGTTAAATTTGAGGATGTTGAAATCAGAATGCTTGAAGCCAGACACAGCTCAACATTTGACTTTGAAATTGATACAAAATATGCAGGGAATCCTGGAAGCTTTTTATTGACTTTCGACAACAATTTGAAAGTTTTTCATGCTGGAGATACTGGACTTTTCTCTGATATGAAATTTGTAATTGGAGAAATTTACAAACCGGATATTGCAATATTACCTATTGGAAACATTTTTACAATGGACATCAAAGAAGCATCAATTGCAGCTAGCTGGATTAAACCCAAATTTGTTATTCCAATGCACTACAATACATTTCCTTCAATTGCACAGAACCCTGAGGAATTTGAAAAATTGGTTCCAAACTCTAAAACATTAATTCCAAATGTCATGGAAAGCATTGAATTTTAAAGAGTGTGTTTAACTTACATCATTGCGCAAATAGAATTAAGTTAAAATTAGAAAAAAATACGAACAATTCGTATAAAACATGTGATATTGTTGTCATGCTTATAGATTTCAAGCATTGAAACTATCTTAAACAACCTATTGGAATAACTTTAACTCCATCTTTTCTTGTATAAGCTATTTCTCCCCCAGTTAAAACTGCTAAAAAACTAGGATTTCTAACCTGATCATTAACTTCAATCAATTTATTCACTTTCAGTAAATTTCGGGCCCCTTCCTCTATTTTAGTTTTTCCCAACTTACATTCGATTAATGCATATCTTCCATCGTTTAGATGCACAACACAGTCAACTTCCGTGTCGGAATTGTCATGATAATAAGATATTGAACCACCCAATTTAGAAGTGTATACACTCAAATCACGAATACATAAGTTTTCAAAAATAAATCCAAATGTTTTTAAACCATCAATTGTATTGAATGCTTCAGGACTCATATCTAAAGAGGCTACAGAAATGGATGGATCAATGAATACTTTTTTATTGCCTGACCTCATTGATGATTTTGATCTAATGTTTGGAGCCCAGCCCCTTAAATCTTCAATGACAAATAATCGTTTCAATGAGTCAACATATGAATAATAAGTGGGCTTGCTAATGTCACCAAAGTTAGCTGAAATATCTGCCATTATTGTAGTGTCCTTAGCTAAAGTAGAATTATTTCTTGCAATAGCTTTTAAAATTACTTTTACCCTATCAGGGTCACGTTTAACACCATCTACATTAGAAATATCACTTTCAGCTATATTATCCAGATAATTATAAGCTATTAATAATTTATCTTTATCGCTTTTTTTATTTATGGAATCTGGCCATCCTCCACGGCATGCTGCAAAAATTAAATCATCCATTGTTAAATTGGATTCAATTCCATCAATATCCATATTCGGATTATCAAACAATTCCTCAATAGAAATCTTACCGTTTGATTCTCCACTTTCATATAGACTCATAGGCCTCATTAATAGCCTATGAATTCTGCCAGTCCCAGAATGCATAATTTTAGACTCATCAACTACTGTAGAACCTGTCAATATATATAATCCTTCCCCTTGAAGTTCATCAACACTATTTCTAACACCATCCCACAATATTGGTGCCATCTGCCATTCATCAATAAGTCTAGGTTTTTCACCTTCCAATAATTTGGATGGTTTAATATCTAACCACATCTGATATTCCTCTTGCCTGTCAATATCCTGAAGTTTTAAAACACTTTTTGCATATTGTTCAGCAGTAGTTGTCTTACCACACCATTTGGGACCAACAATAAGCACTGCACCAATAACATTCATCCACTGCTCCAATTCATCATCCAAATATCGGACCATATACTCCATAGAATCATACCGTTTAACTATTTTTTGATAATATATTTAACTATTTTTTGATAATATATTTAACTATTTTTTGATAATATATTTAACTATTTTTTGATAAAACATTTTAAATACTATTAGATATAGGTTTCCATACTATGGATTATATGTTAATTTGAAACTTAAATATAGTTTTTGTTTGAAATAAAAACAATTTAACGAATTAAAAACAATTTTACTAAATAAAATCAATAATTTAACATTTCTAACTTATCAATAATACTGTTAAAATAAGAACTATTAAAAGCCTATTCCAGATAATCTCCTGTATCTCAAGACGAAACGCATTAGAATTAAAGTCAAACCTTCAAAAAACCAAATTGGGAATAAAAATTTGGGATCCATATTAAAGTATCCAACCAGTGAAAATAATCCTGCAAATAATGCCCATAATCCCGCATCGATTCCAATTCCAAGAATTGACAAAAATAATGATTTTTTATAATAATAAGCAGTGATTATTATAGATCCAAATAAAATTATTCCAGCAAAACTCATTGAATCCAGTTGCAAAACATTATAATATTTATCAAAAATAGCAGATATTATAAACAATGCAAAAAAGGATAACATGAAACATAATTTTACTTTTTGCATATCAATGTCTTCTTCTTTTTTATTCAATTCAGCAACCCTTTTTGATTCAATTATCTTTAAATCCCTAGAGGTTATATCTACACTGAACTTAAATGCCAGATAAAACGCATTGAAGATTATAAATGCATCGATTAATGATGATAGGGGAGTAAGTACGTAAAATATCACTTCACATACAAACATTGACAAAAAAGACAATTCACAAAAGACCAAAAAACTCCAGAAATTTACCTTCAATCTGGAATCACATTTATTAGCCATGACCTGATACAGATTATAGCTAAAAAACAGGCTAATAAATACTGAAAAAAATATCAAACAGTATTCCACACCATCAAGATTATAAGTAAATGTACTTGCCATAACGTTTTCAGCTAAAAAAACCCCCACTAATAAAATAACAAACAGAATGCATGAAAGTGCAATATGAAAATTTTTAGATTTGCCGATATAATATGCAATGACAAGCGCAACAATTGAAGAACTTATAATTTGGCATATCAATATCCCAAATGGAGTAAATGGTGAGTAAACAAGAAATTCCTGCAGATATAGTGAAAAATATACCAATGATAGAAACATTGTAATTGCCAAAATAATCTTAAAGCAATATATGTTTTTTCTCACAAATGTTTCTACACTCAAAATACTCTCTCCACTACCAAATAATAATTAGTTTATCTTTATCATGCTATTTAATTGTAATGATTATTTTACATCAGCCATTATTATATTAAAACCTAAACAAACTGTTCGTATAAAACAAAACTGACTTTTGATGTTATGGGTAATGTGGAATTTGGACATGTCCTATTAAAAAACTTATTTTTTGATTTAGAGGGCATTGTTTTTTTTTTTAAAAATAGTCTTGAAAATATTTTTCAGTTCCAGACAGATTATAGAGGAAAAAAGGGTTGCATATTTGAGTTTGTTTAGCATGATTTTTTTCTGTCTGGAACACACTCTGTAACATCAAATGTGTTAATCAAATGTTACATATGTTAAAGATGATTTACCTAATATATAAATGTTTCGTTTTTAATTTTATTATAAAAAAGTGAATATATTTAATTTAAATTATAAAAAAAGAATTTATGATTACCTATTTTAAAAAATATATATTTTTCATTTTGTTATAAGTAATTAAATTTATAGTTATTAGTTAAATTGATTTTAAATAAATTATTTTAGATTAATTTAAAATAGTAAAGTATATATACTATGTCATATAACATTAACATAAGTAATTAGATTTTAACATAATTACTTGGAGTACTTAAATACTTTTTGCAAAATGGATTAATATTGTGGGAATACTATGAGAACCATGATTAAATATTTAAGACAGGAGCTCAAAATGAGCCAAAAAGAGCTTGGGGATAAAGTTGGCGTAACCCGACAAACCATTAATGCGCTGGAAAATGGTAGGTACAATCCATCTTTATTTTTGGCATACGAAATAACCCAGGTTTTTAATAAAATGTTATTCAAAGGAGATCGAGAACAATATTTCGTCATGGAAGATATTTTCATTTTCGATGATGATTACTTTTAGGAGTTGAAAAAATGATATTAGATATTTATAAAGATGCACTAGAATATTCAGCTAAAGACTGGACAAAACTAGTGATATTGGGAGTAATATGTATATTCAGTTTTCTGTTTATTCCACTTTTCTTAATTACAGGATATAATTATAGGGTGATTAACACAGCCGTTCATGGTGTTATCAATGGAAGGGATCCTTTGCCAGAATTTGATGATATAATAGCTATGTTCATCGATGGTGTAAAGGTAGTAGCAGTTCAAATAGCTTATTTACTTGTTCCGTTTATAATATTTGTAATATTCGCAATTATTGCAAGTGCAATAGGAGATATTGCATCAGCAGTATTAATGATTGTTGGATGTTTGATTACATTTATAGTTTTTGTGATTGCAGAGCTAATGATGCAAATGGGAATATGTCACATGGCATTTAATGAAGGAGCATTTTCAAAAGCATTTGCATTAGGTGAACTAAAAGAAGTGATTGATGAAATTGGATGGTTTGAATGCATTATAACCTATGTTGGATTGATAATCATTACCTTGGTCATTTCATTTGTTGTAACTTCAATTATTGGAATATTCTTTGCAGCATTCGGATTTTCCGGAGCGATTTTAGGTGCAAATCCGGGCGGTATATTTGCAATAGGTTTTGTTATTAATGCATTAGTATCAATGTTTATTGTAGGACCATATTTAAGCCTATTCAATTCAAGATCAATTGGATTGTTATACACAATGCAAATCTAGGTGACTGAAGTGGCAAGCATAACAGATTGTGTCGTTGAAGGGTTGAAATATCCTTTCAATGACATTAAAAAATTTTTAGGTTTTGGTGTTTTATTTGCGCTATTGAGTGCATTGTCAACATATATTGGCATTAAGTCATTTGATATTTTCAGAACATCTGTCCATATTGCCGAAAAAACTAACACTACTGCTTCACATATACCATTTTCACAATTGCCGGCAGGCGACATTTATATTGTTGCGGGATTATCCCTCCTCAGTTTAATCGTTTTCCTGTTCATATGGGGATATCAATATGATGTAGTGAAGTTCTCAATAGACAAAAAATCAGATCTTCCAGGATTCGCTGACATATTGGGAATGTTAATTAGAGGAGTCAAATATTTCATTGTGACTCTGGCATACAGTATAATTCCAGTTCTTGTATTTGTTGTGGGAATGACATTAGGTGATCCATCCGCATTCATAGCTGTATCATTAATTTCAATGTTACTGTTTATAGCCGCCTATTTTATTATGATTATGGCATTAAACAACATGATTGCTCATGATAGTCTTAAAAAGGCATTTGACTTTAGCGAAATTACTGGCAATATTTCTAATCTAGGATGGGGAAAATATATTGGAATAATGCTATTTACAATCATTGTAATGATGATTATTTCAGTTGCCGTAAGCTTTGTAATGAGCTTTATAACTGTAGGATTTGCTGCTGTTATCAACAATCAGGCAGTAGTCATATCATTTGTCATTGCAATAATTCAAGGATTATTTATAGATTCATATATGAGCTTATTTTTCAATAGGGTCTGCGGATCGATATATAGAGAATCAATTAAATAGTCGGAATGTTTTAACACATTCTATTTTTTCTTTTTTTTAGTAAATTTAGGGAGTTTTTTTTATGGTAGACTATGTTATCGAAACAAATCAATTGTCAAAAATATATTCTAAAAATAAGGTTGTAAATTCAGTTAATATGCATGTTGAGAAAGGAAAGATTTACGGGCTTTTAGGAAAAAATGGAGCTGGAAAAACCACAACCATGTGCATGCTTTTAAATCTCACATATCCAAGCAGTGGAGAGATATTTCTCTTTGGAAAGAACCCTAAAAAACATTCAAATGTTTATTCAAGCATCGGTTCTATTATTGAAACTCCAGGTTTTTATGAAAACCTGACTGCATATGAAAACCTGAAGATAATCGCCAAAATAAGAGGGGATTTTGACCCATATAACATAAATTCAGTTCTTCACATGGTTAATTTGGATAAAGACAAATCTAAAAAATTCAAGGATTTTTCACTAGGCATGAAACAGCGTCTGGGAATAGCTGCAGCTATTATGCACAGTCCTGAACTGCTGATTTTGGATGAACCAATAAATGGTCTTGATCCATTTGGAATTAAGGAAATAAGAACATTGTTTAAGAGATTATCCCATGAATTCGGAATAACCATCTTAATTTCAAGCCATATTTTAAGTGAAATAGAAAATATTGCTGATGTAATTGGTTTTATGGATGGAGGCGTTTTAATTGATGAAATTTCAAAGGAGGAATTATACAATCGATTGAACAAATTTGTAGAATTTGAAGTATCAGATATTCACTTGGCTCTATGTATATTTAAAGAATTGGAACTTAAGCAAAATGAAGATTTTATAGTCAAGGGGGATACAATTCGTTTGTATACTCATTTGGAAATGAGAGACAAGTTCAATGCACTATTTGTTAAAGCAGGTATTGATGTTAAAAAGGTAAATCTATGTGAAGAGAATCTTGAAGAATTTTTCACAAGATTTGTTTCAAATAATTAGGTGGTACTAATGTTTACTTTTATTGAAATGGAATTTTTAAAACTTAAAAGATCAAGAATATTCTTGTTGAGTTTATTGGGGGCTGTCCTTCCTCCTCTTTTGATGTTTATAGCAGTCACTGCCTTTGATGAGGGACGGACTTTTGAAGCATTATTCACTAATGTTAATATGTATATGTCAGCAATGTTTGCGGTTTTAATCTTTGCCATAATCATTTCTTATCTGTTCGGAAGGGAATATAATGAACATACTCTAAAGACAATGTTGACAATCCCCGTATCAAGGGCAAAATTTTTAGCAAGTAAATATGTCATGTTTTTAGTATGGATTGTAATTTTAACTGGTGTAACAAGCTTATCAACACTTATATTTGGTTTTGCTGCAGGTCTTGAAGGATTTAGCATTAATCTGTATTTAAATAGCTTTGCACAGCTTCTTTATGCCAATGTGTTGTTGTTTTTAACATTCTCACCATTCGTGTTTATATCATTATTCATTACAAACATGGTTCCTGCAATGGTTGGAGGAGCTGGTTTGTCCCTGGTGAATTTAATGGTGTATGGCCAAAACTGGGCACCTTTTGTTCCTTGGATATGTCCTTATTTACTTGCATCAGGTAAAATAGCAGAATACACATCAAGTATTTCAGTTTCATATGGCATTATATTAGCTACTTTCTTAATCGGAATTGTAATATCTTATATTTACTTTACAAAAACCGATGTTTCACTTTAATATTACTTGTCAAATGCTCTTTGCATTGATTTAAATATTTGAGTATAAAAATATATCTAACGGTGATACAATGAATGATTTTGAAAATCAGAAATTCTGTCAATCATGTGCTATGCCTATGACTGAAGAACTTTTTGGAACAAATGCAGACGGCTCAAAAAACGAAGACTACTGTATGTACTGCTTTAAAGATGGAGAATTCACATCAGATATGACAATGGATGAAATGATGAATTTCTGCATTGAAAAGATGGTTGAAGTTCATCCGGAAATCGATAAAAACGAAGCTTCTGCAATGATGAATGAAGTATTTCCAAAACTAAAAAGATGGGCGGATGACTAAATTTTAATTTTTTTTTTAATATTTTCTATTTTTTTAAAAATTAAATTTAAAGCACTGGATAAAATATCCAGTGCTGATTTGATTTATTTATGTTAAGATTCTCAAATATTATTAGGGTAATATTTGAGTTGATGTTGAGGTTGAAAATGGTTATCCTTGATAATTTATAACAATCTATTCATTGGGTGGAAATCAACAGGTTCGGTCCCCATAGGTTTTACAGCTTCACATATAAACATATCTGTTTGTGCTACTGCCGGAAATGCAATTTTAGCATTTTCAATAGGTCCAAAAAGAACGAAATCTCCGCCGCACATTACCTGTACAATATTCGCACCAATATCACAAACTGTAAATGCAGTTTTATTTCCTTCTTTTTTGTATTCTCTTAACCAGTCCCATGCAGATGGTACATTGTGTATTCCAGATCCGACAGGATATCCCCATTTAGCTTTTTCAGCGAATGAAGTTCTTGCTGCAATACCTGCTCCTTGACCTAAAGGAGTTACTGCAGTATCCATCATAAATCGGTCAATTCCACATTCTTCAGCCACTTCGAGTAAACCTTTTTCATATGCTCCATCATCTCCGTCTTCCCACATTGCCATTTTACCTTCAATGGTAGCATTCATTGGGTTGAATCCTAAGATAATGGATGCAGTAAGATCTGTTTCGGCAAGGGCTTCTAATTCGGATTTATCTGCTGCCATGTTAATTGAGTTATAAATTGCTCTATCGGTTAATCCAACTTCATCAGCATATTGCGCACCGGCAACTCTTGCATCTCCTGATGTTGAATCTATAAGGAATGGTGCATCACAGATTTCTCCAATGTATTCAATATATTTCGGGAGTGCTTCAACGGTTTGTCCAAAAACTTGTACAATATATGGATTACCTGTTACGTCTGAAATTGATGCCATATCATTAACTAGTTGTTCGGCTCTTGCGGCATCGAAATCACCAGTTAATTCATCATTAAGAATATTGTGACCGCCGTAGAAAATAGTTCCAGCTAAAACTGTAGGGTATTCTCCAGGTTGTCCACCCATTTTGACTCCGGCGAAGTCAAAAACTGTTTGTTCTTTATCAAATTTAAACATTTATTTTAACCTCTATTTTTTGTGACCTAACTATATTCAATTAAACTTTAAAAAAATTAAAGTCAGGTCTAACAATATATTTTATTTAGCTCTATATAAGTTAATATTATTAATTTTATAATATATTCAAAAATATTTAAATTACTGTTTAAAATTATTAAATTATAATATACACATTAAAATTATGAAATATGTGGTTTCTTTCGTTGTTTGGTGAAAAAGGCAAATAATTTGTATAATTTAGTAAAATTCTCTTAAAAAACTTAAAATAATTAATTGTTAATGATTAATCATGATTGTGAAAAAAAATTGAAAAGTTGTTAAGATATTAATCAAATATCAATTATGAGTCTTTTTTTAAATCAATATTAATTGGATTTAACATGGTTTTGTTTTAAATATTCAAACATGATTATAATTGAAAATTAACTATTTAATTATTGATTTTTTCTTTTTTTTAAATCTCTATAATTTTAATGTTATTATCGGTCTATTTGAATTGTTTAATTAAAAATTGGCTCATTTAATTAATTATTCTTAATTTTATAATATAAGTTTATATATAATTTTAATTATAATTTATAATATATCAATTTAATTTGTGTAATTTTTGTTTAACATTAATTGTTATTTTTTCTAATTGGTGTTCTGGAACTGTTTAATATGGGAGATTCAAATTCAGCTATTCAAAAGAATTATGTGGAAGTCCTAACAAACAATTCCATAATAAAACATTATGTAAATGGGATGTCCCGTTTTTTGATTCTATGGATTATAAAATATAAAGGTCCGATTCATGGTTATGCGATTCTAAAGGAATTGGATGGATTTTTTAAAATACTGATTGATGAAGGATCCCTGAAAAAATCAAGCCCCAGCAATATTTATCCTATTTTGAATAGGCTTGAAGATTCAAATCTCATTGCCAGTGAGCTGAAAGTTAAAAAGAATAAGAAAATAAAATATTTTAAGATAACTGATGAGGGGGTCCATGTTTTAAATTACATGTATTCCCGTTTTGATTTAATTCATGGCAATCCTCAATGGACACTATTATTTAAAACTATGGATTAATTTTAATGTATTAGGTGTAATTGACAGTTTTAACTATTGAATCATTTAATAATGATTATTAAATCTTATTTTTAATTATGTTCTCACACCATATTTTAAAAAAATATTTTAATGTATTCTCCAATATAATAATAGTTAACAGTATTTTTAAGATTAAATTCATATAAAAGATGATTTCTATCATGAAATGTTATTTTCATTAGTTTACAGATGAAATTTCCAGTCAATGATGGATAAATTAGAATTGTGAAATAAAAAAATTAAGATGAATTTAAGCAGCTAAAAAGTAAAATGGGATTTTTTGATATTATGTGTTCAATAGTTGGTTTACAAGGTAATGTTAAAGCAAATGAAATAATAAAAATGTTAAAAACCTCTAAAAACAGAGGTCCGGATTCATCAGGAATTTATTTGGATAAAATTTATGAAAACATAGATTTGGATGAATTTGAAGATGAAAACTCATACTCAATAGCTTTTGGTCATAATCTGCTTTCCATTTATGATAAAAATGATAGGATATCAAAACCACAGCCTGTAGCTAATGATAATCTTGTTTTGGTTTTCAATGGGACCATATATAATTTCCAGACCATCAGAAATTTCCTCAGTAAGGTTGGTGTTGAAGCAGAAATCACCTCTGATACAGAAGCTGTATTATACTTAATCGATTTTTATTTACAAAAATTGGACCTTCTAAAGGCTGTTCAATCAGCAATAAGACTGCTTGACGGTGATTATGCATTTGCCGTTTGGGATTCACAAAACCTTGCTATTGCACGTGATCCTCTTGGAGTTAAACCACTATTTTATGCACAAAATGATGATTTAAAAGGATTTGCATCATCAAAACTTTCCCTAAAAGAGGTGGGATTTGCTGACATTAACACATTAAAGCCGGAACATATTCTATATAACTGGGAAGATATATCTCCCATCCAGCCGATTTATGAAAAGGTCTTTGAAGGAGATGTAATTAAAATAGATAAGATGTTAAGGTTAAGTGTTATTAAAAGAGTCAGTGATTTGTCTGAGATCGGTGTTATATTTTCAGGAGGTCTTGACAGTTCATATCTTGCACTGCTTTTAAAGGAAATGGCTGAAAATATTCCCTTGAAAATTAAATTGTATGCCGTGGGAGTTGAAGGCTCAAAGGATGTTGAATCTGCAATTTACGCTTCAAAATTCCTGAATCTTGATTTGGAGATTTGCACATTAACAGAAGAGATGATTCGAAAAGCGCTGCCTAGTGTTGTAAAAGCAATCGGAGATGATAATCTGATGAAGGTCGGTGTTGGTCTTACAACTTACTTTGCAACTAAAATGGTAGCAGAAGACGGCATAAAGGTAGCTATTTCAGGTCAGGGTGCAGATGAACTCTTTGGAGGCTATAAAAGATATGTGCAAAGTTTCATTGACGGAACATTAAACTATGATATAAGGGAAGATATATCAAATATGTATCACGTTAATCTTGAAAGGGATGATGCATGTTCAATGCTTAATTCAATTGATTTGAGATTACCGTTTCTGGATAAGGCATTGGTGGAACTGGTTTTGAATATCCCTGACAATAAAAAGATAGTTTCCATGCATGATGATATGAGAAAAAGTATTTTAAGAAAATTGGCCTTTGAAGAGGGCTTGGATTATGAAATAGCATACAGGCCTAAAAAGGCAGCCCAGTACGGAACAGGCATTGACAAGATTTTGAGAAAGAAAATCATAAAGGATACAAACCTTGCCGGATTTTTGGAATAATTTTAAAAAATTGTTCCTTTTTTTATTTTTTTAATTTTAAAACTTTAACTTTATTAATATTAAAAAACAAAATAAATATATTATTAATTATTAGGAGTTTAATATTTATGACAATCGAAAAAGATGCTGAAGATATTATAGAAAAATTTTCAAAAATTTTGGAAGACATTCCTGATTCAGATGAAACCTGGTACATCACAGACAATTTGAATTTAACCCGTGATGATGAATCTCATGAGAAAAATCCTGAAAAAATATTAAGAAATGCCCGTATCGATAAGGAAGGAAACTTAGTAGTTAAAAAAGCAGGTTGGACACATTAAAGAGTGATTTAAATGAGAATGGACTTAGTTTTAGAAGTTTTGGATATTCCTGGCCAATTAGTTTCAGTATTGGAACCGGTTGGTGCTCTTGGTGCAAATTTAGTCACTGTTATCCATAAAAGGGAATTAAAAAACGAACAGGGAATGGTTCCGGTTCATATTACAATAGAAGGTGAACGTGAAAATCTCTTCAATGTTATTCAAAGATTTGAAGATTTAGGTTTTTCCATTATAGAAATGGATGGTGTTGTTAAAAAAGAATTAATCAGTACAATATTATACGGCCATATTGTAGACAAGGATTTAAGGGACACTATGGATAAAATCAATGCACTGAAAGGTGTTGTTATTGTTGGATTTGATATTAAATTGGATGGTGAAAAAGAATCCACTGCATTGATTAACATTGAAACTGATTATGGATTAAAACAATATGTATTTGATAAGATTAAAGAAATTGCTGATGAAAAACAGCTATTGATGATTAATGAAGTTTAAGTGATTATTATGGATGAATGTAAAGTCATTATCATGGGATTTGGATCAGTAGGTCAAGGTGTGGCTAATGCAATTTCCATGAAAAAAGATTTAATTAAAGATAAAACAGGAGTGGAAGTTAAGGTTGTAGCTGCTGCTGATTCATCTTCATCTGCAATATCTGCTGATGGTTTGGATGAAAAATTACTTGTAGAAACAAAAAACAATGGAGGAAAATTATCTGCATATCCGGAATTCGGATCTGAGATGAATGGTGAAGATGTTCTTGATGCTGTTGAATATGATTGTCTTATTGAAGCAACTCCTACCAATATTGTTGATGCAGAACCTGCATTTTCACTAACACTCAAAGCATTTGAACAAGGAAAGGATGTAGTTACCTCAAACAAAGGACATTTAGCACTAAAATTCAAAGAAGTTGTTGGTGCGGCTGAAAAAGCAGGTGTAGAATTTAAATATGAAGCCAGTGTCGGAGGAGCAATGCCTATTATCAATTTCACAAAGCAAACATTGTCCTCATGTGACATCAAATCAATCAAGGGTATTCTGAACGGTACTACAAATTATATTTTATCAAGAATGACCACAGAAGGTACTTCTTATGAAACAACCCTCAGAGAGTCACAGGAATTGGGAATAGCCGAAACAGACCCTACACAGGATGTTGAAGGTATTGATGCTGCTTGTAAAACCGTAATTCTTGCAAATTCCCTATTGGGCATTAATGCAACTTATAGTGATGTTGAAGTCAAAGGTATTTCAGATATTAACTCACAGGCTATTGATTTGGCTAAAAAAGATGATTATCTAATAAAATTGATTGCTGAAGTATCTCCTGAAAATTTAAGGGTGTCTCCACGTCTGGTTAAAAGAGGAAGCTCCTATGACGTAGGCGGAACTTTAAACATGGCTACAATCGAAACAGATATAGCCGGAGATGTTACTGTAATGGGACTCGGAGCAGGATCAATCGAAACTGCTTCTGCGATGTTGACTGATTTAATTAGTATTTTAATAAATAAAAATTAATTAATTTTTTTATTTTTATTTGATAGTATGAAATATGTAATTTTTATCCCTGATGGGTCAAGTGATTATCCTGTTGATGAATTAGATGGAAAAACTCCTTTAATGGTTGCCAATACACCAAATATTGATAAATTGGCAAAAGGAGGATTTGGAGGATTTACAAATAATGTTCCTGATGCATATACTCCGGGTTCAGATGTTGCCAATATGAGTATTTTCGGATACAATCCTGCAGATTACTATACTGGCCGTGGACCTCTTGAAGCGGGCAGTGAAGGCATTCCGACAACTCCAAAAGATGTAATATTCAGATGCAATACAATATTCAGCGAAAACGGTGAAATGGATGACTTTAATGCAGGTCACATTTCCACTGAAGAAGCAGATGAGTTAATGAAAGGATTAAATGAATATTTCAATGAGAAATATCCTGATTTTAAAGGCAAATTTTATACAGGTGTAAGCTACAGACATCTGTTCATATATTCATGTGACAGCATTGAAGATGCTGAAATATTATCCTCAATTAAAACAATGCCTCCTCATGACATAGCAGGCGAAAAACTTGTTGATAACTTATTTGGCGAATGTGAACTGGCAGAGATGATTCAAAAGATAATGTTTGAGTCAAGAGAATATCTTAAAGATGCAGATGTTAATCAAAAAAGAGAAATTCCTGCAAATATGGTATGGCTGTGGGGACAAGGAGTAACACCTAAATTGCCTAACTTTGAAGAGACTTATGGAATAACTGCATCTGTAATTACAGGTGTGGATTTGCTTAAGGGAATCGGAAACTTCGCAGGAATGAACATCGTTAACGTGCCTGGTGCAACAGGATACTTTGATACTGACTACAAACAGAAAGGTGAATATGGTATTGAAGCATTAAAGGAAACTGATTTATTACTGATTCATATTGAAGCTCCTGATGAGGCAGGCCATGCTCAAAACACCGAAGAAAAAGTCAAAGCTATTGAAAGAATTGATGAATTTATTGTAGGTCCTATAATTGACAGTTTGGAAGGTGAAGACTTTAGGGCAGCAATACTACCAGACCATCCAACTCCAATAAGTGTTGGAACACATACCCGTGACGATGTGCCTTTAGTAATATATGATTCAGCTAAAGAAGGAGATGAATGCAAATCATTTGATGAGGAAGGGGTTAAAAAAGGTTCACTAGAAACCAAACCTGGACACTTTTTAGTTCAAAGATTATTATCTGGAGAGTTTTAAAATGAAAGTATTATTGTTAAATGGAAGTCCTCACAAGAAAGGATGCACTTATACAGCACTTTGTGAAGTCGAAAAAACATTAAATGAAGCAGGAATTGAAACTGAAATATTTTGGATTGGAACAAAACCATTGATGAGCTGTACTGCATGTTCAAAATGCAGTGAAAAAGGCGAATGTGTCTTTGGAAAGGACGGAGTTAATGAATTTGTCAAAAAGGCATATGAAGCTGACGGATTTATATTTGGTTCACCTGTTCACTATGCTGCAGCAACCGGTGCAATAACATCCTTTTTAGGAAGAGCATTTTATTCAAACTCAGAACCTTTCACATTTAAACCTGGCGCAATGGTATGTTCTGCAAGAAGAGGAGGAACTACTGCAACATTCGATCAGCTCAACAAGTTTATGGGAATATCACAAATGCCTATAGTAACCTCTTATTACTGGAATATGGTTCATGGAAACACTCCTGATGAAGTGCTTCAGGATGAAGAAGGATTATGCACCATGAGACAGCTAGGACATAATATGGCATTTTTCCTGAAATGTATTGAGGCAGGTCGTGAAAAAGGGCTTGAACATGAAGTAGAGCCTAAAATAAGTACAAACTTTATAAGATAGATGATGAATATTTTTAAAACTCCTGAAGGTTACATATATTCAAACAGAGCACTGCTTGCATTGTTCATTCCGCTTTTAATTGAATATGCTTTGGAATTCTTTGTAGGTCTGGCTGATTCTATAATGGTGGCATCACTTGGTGAAGCTGCAATTTCAGGAGTTTCTCTAGTTGACTTTTTAGTTCAACTACTTATTTTTTCTTTTTCAGCTCTTGCAACCGGAGGAGCTGTAGTGGCCGGACAATATCTGGGTGATAAACAGATTGAAAATGCACAGAATTCTGCAACACAGCTTGTTTGGTTTTCCACAATATTGTCTACAGTTTTAATGATATTGGTAATCATTTTAAGGCAATTTCTAATTGGAATATTATTTGGCCAGATTGATGCTGAAGTATGGCATAATGCTGATGTATACCTTTATATAGTAGCTTTGTCAATTCCATTTTTAGCTATTTATAATGTTGGAGCAGCTATTTTTAGAACAACCAACAACACAAGGCTTCCGATGAGGATACTGCTGATTTGTGATGTTTTAAATGTTATTGGGAATGCAATCTGCATCTACTATTTGGGTTGGGATGTTAAAGGCGTTGCTATTCCAACTGTAATATCAAGATTTCTTGCCGCAATTTTGATAATGCATTTTGCAGTTGATGAAAATTATAAATTGCATATTAAAAAGACATTTAAACATAAGTTTGACTTTTACATACTCAGGAAAGTTCTAAATGTTGGAATCCCCTATGGGGTTGAAAACGGGCTTTTTCAATTGGGAAGAGTACTGGTTTTAAGTATTGTTTCAACATTCGGAACAATGGCAATTGCTGCAAATTCCGTAGGTTATGCAATTGGAATATTTTCTGTTCTGCCGGGTTTTGCAATTAATCTGGGTTTGACTGCCATAATTTCAAATTGTGTTGGAGCAAATGATTATGAACAGGCAAGATATTACAATAAGAAATGCCTGATTATTGTAATCATTTCCCATATTGTCATCAATCTGATTATTTTTGCAGGCTTGCCTTTGATTTTAGGCATTTATAATTTATCTGCCCAAACTGCAGCGATGGCAACTGAAATGATTATATGGCATGGTATTTTTGCAATTATAATCTGGCCCTTTTCATTTACAATACCTGCAACATTCAGAGGAGCCGGAGATTCAAAATCAGTAATGTATATAAGTTTAATTGTAATGTTTGCATGCAGAATAGGCTTGTCATATGTTATTGCAGAGTGGATGGGAATTGGAGTGTTTGGAACATGGATAGCAATGTTTATCGACTGGTATGTGAGGGCAGGAATTTATATTTACAGATATTTCTCAAACAAATGGACCGAATACAGGGTGGTTTGATGGGTGAAATAGAATACATGGAAATTCATGAATTTACAACAGATGATTTAAAGGATTTGTTTTTGTCTGTAGGGTGGTCTTCAGGCCATTTTCCAGAAAAACTGCAGATTGCAATGAGAAACTTTGAAACCGTAATATCAGCATGGGATAAAGACAAACTTGTAGGCATGATTTGTGCAATGGATGACGGAATCATGACTGCATACGTTCACTATCTTCTGGTAAGGCCGGAATATCAGGACATGGGAATTGGAAAGGTATTAGTTTCAAAAGTTAAAGAAATATATGATGACTATCTCAGGATTGTTGTAGTGGGATATGATGATGAGATTGGATTTTATGAATCCTGCGGATTTAAAAAGGCGGAAGATGCAAGTCCTCTTTTCATCACTGATTTGTGGACATAGGTGGTAATATGGTTTTATTCAGAGGAGATGTTAAATGTAAAAGCTTACAGAGACGAACTTCAATCAGCGTTATTTTACCGTCAGACAATATTCATTTCCTGCAGGATGCAGAAGAAATAGTGCCCAAACCTTATAGGACACTGTATTTGCTTCACGGATTGTATGGAAGCGATGACATATTTCTTGCAAACACTTCCATTCAGAAATTTGCAGAGGATAACGGCATAGCTGTTGTCATACCCTGTGGAGAAAACAGCTTTTATGTGGATAACCCAAATGCTCATGCATATTACGGGGAATATGTCGGTCAGGAACTTCTGGATATCACCAGAAATATTTTTCCACTTTCACACAAACGTGAAGACACATTTATTGCAGGATTTTCAATGGGAGGCTATGGAGCAATCAGGAACGGTTTAAAATACTCTCAAAATTTTTCTAAAATTGGAATGATTTCGGCCGCATTAATAACTGATGATATCGTTAATTATGTCAGTGATGATAATGTGCTTCGCTCCAGAAATTTCTATGAATCAGTTTTTGGTGATTTAAATAAACTGAAAGGCTCTGATAAAGACCCAAAACATTTGATTGAAACCACTGAGGATATCCCTGATATTTTCATGGCATGCGGGGTGGATGACTTTTTACATGATAAAAACGTTGATTTTTATGAATTTTTAAACTCCAGAAATGTTGATGCCGAGTTTATTGAAGCTCCCGGCGAACACACATGGGAGTTTTGCGATAGATATATTAAAGAATTTATTAGATGGGTGAAAAAATGAACTGTCCTAACTGTGGAAGAGAATTGGATGAAAATAATTATTGTTATAGCTGCTGTGAATACATTGATTTAAGTGACATTAAATTTTGCCCTCAATGCGGCACTCAGCTGGATGAGAATAACTACTGCAGTGAATGCGTAAATTATTACAGTGATTTTGATTTAAATCAGAATTACGGCGACAACGGATTTAATGAAGTTGATTATGATTCAATGGTTAATAATGGGGATGAAATTTGTTTGAACTGTACTTATTGGGGTGTAAGTCCTTACGGAGCATCTCATGGGATGGTTTGTAGAAAGGGACAGTTCAGTGACGGTCCTGGCGATTCATGTGGATTTTTTACTCCCGAATCTCAATTTGCAAGCTATGGGGATGATGGACAATATCAATTTAATGAAACCGGAATGGCCATTTCAAATAAATTATATCACTGGAAAAACAATAGGTAGATTCATTTTATATATGGATTAAATTTTTATATATTAGGAATTACTAAAATTATACTATACTTAATTGATTAATGGAGAGGATTTTTCTGACAAAATATATTATCATAACTGGTGGGGTAGTTAGTTCCATAGGTAAAGGTATTACATCCGCATCTATGGGAAGAATTTTAAGATCTTATGGTTTAAAAGTTTCAGCTATAAAAATAGACCCGTATTTAAACTGGGATTCTGGAACACTCAATCCATATCAACACGGTGAAGTATTTGTGACTCATGATGGTATGGAAACTGATTTGGACCTTGGTCATTATGAAAGATTTTTAGATGTCGAACTTGACGGTATGGCTAACATTACCACAGGTAAAGTTTATGAATCAGTCATTGCAAAAGAAAGAGAAGGCGGATACTTAGGCGAATGTGTACAAGTAATTCCACACATTACCAACCGTATTAAAGAAATGATTAGAGAAAACTCTGAAAGTGCTGATTATGATGTGGTTTTAGTTGAACTTGGAGGTACTGTTGGAGATATTGAAAGTCAACCTTTCCTTGAAGCTTTAAGACAGCTTAGAAATGAAGAAGGACGTGAAAACGTCATGTTTGTCCATGTTACATTTATTCCCTACCTAAATGCAGCTGGAGAATTCAAAACTAAACCAACCCAACATTCAACCAAAGAATTGAGAAGTGTCGGTATAAATCCTGATGTTATTGTGTGCAGATCACAGGTACACATTGACGATGCATTGCTCGGTAAAGTCGCTCACTTTTGTGATGTTGATGTAAATGCAGTTGTAAATACTCCTGACGCAGGTACAATCTATGAAGTGCCTTTGGTTTTAGAAGAAAAGAACATTGGGGAGTTGATTGTTAATAGAATTGGTTTGGATATTGAAGCTAATCCGTCCAAATTGGATGACTGGGCTGAAATAGTTGAATCATTAAGAATTAAAGATCCTCAGGTAACCATCGGTATTGTTGGAAAATATGTTGAACTTGAAGATTCATACATCAGTATCCGTGAATCTTTGCTTCATGCAGCTGCAAGTATTGGTGTTAAAGCCAATATCAAATACTTGAGTTCAGATGTTGAAGAACTTGATGAGGATGCATTAAAAGAATTCGACGGTATTTTGATTCCTGGAGGATTCGGTGAACGTGGTTTTGAAGGCAAATTGGATGCTGTCGATTATGCAATTGAAAATAATGTGCCGTTATTCGGAATCTGTCTTGGAATGCAGTCTATGGTGACTCAGTTTGCAAGAAGAAACGGATATCCTAATGCTAATAGTTCAGAATTTGATGATGATTTGGAATTCCCTGTAATTGATATGATGGAAGAACAAAAGAAAATCAAAAATATGGGCGGAACTATGCGTTTAGGTTCATATGACTGCAAAATTGTTGAAGGTACAAAAACTTTTGAATCATATGGTGAAGTTGACATTGAAGAACGTCACAGACACAGATATGAATTCAACAATGATTTCAGAAAAGATTTGCAGGATAAAGGTTTAATAATTTCAGGAGTTAGTCCTGATGACTTCCTTGTGGAAATTGTTGAATTTCCTGATCATCCTTGGGCTATCGGTTGTCAGTTCCATCCGGAATTTAAGTCCAGACCGAATAGGCCTCATCCTTTATTTAAATCATTTTTAGAAGCTATTTATGAGTTTTCTAAAAATTAATTTTTTTTCTATTTTTGCACAATATTACAAATTAAAAACAATTTAACACGTTCGTTTTCTATCTAATTAATATTCTAGTTTGTTTAATCTATAATTATGAATTTTAGTACCGTATTTTTAATTCAAATTATAGTTACAATCCTATTTTCTATTTTGGCATCAATATTTGATGTTAAGAGTGGTTTTGTTCCCGACTGGTTAAACTATCTGTTGATTGCATTCGGCCTTATGTCGAATTTTATTTTAACATTAATTACAAGTAATGTTAAATACATTTTAGCTTCGTTTATTTCAATGCTTATCACATATGTCATATCTTATTTGCTTTGGAAATTGCATATGTGGGGAGGGGGTGATGTAAAACTATTTACTTCAATAGCTACAGCTATACCTTTTGGATTAAATGGTGATATTTTTAATATTTTTCCGTTATTGTCAATTTATCCATTTGCATTTACAGTGATTTTTAACAGCATTTTGGTGTCATTTCCATTTCTTGTCATATTCACAACTTACTTGCTGTTTAAAAATAAGATGGTGAATAATAATGTTGATTTGCTGGTGAATGTTTTCAATTACCCTGCTCTTAGAACACTAATCAAAACAACCCTCAACAAGACTGTCAAAGTAAAAGACTTGAAGGAAGGGATGATTGTAAATAGATACAGCTTTAATGATGAACACATTTTTGAACTTATAAATGATTTAAACGGTAATTTAAAAGTTTATAAAAGCGGTGATGATGATTATAAATATTATTTCAAATCTAAAAGTGCAGGAGGACTCACTAAAGAAGATGTGAATCTGCTGAAGGTAATGTGTCTTCAAAAATATATTTCAGATTCATTATATATCAAAATTTCATTCCCCTTTACTCCTGCAATTCTATTCGGGCTGATTATAGCATTGAGCTATGGCGATTTGATGATGCTAATTACAAAAAATTTTGTATTGGTGATGTAAATGATCGGGGATAATAGGGGTCAGGTCTCTTTGGAGTATTTGATTATATTTGCCGTATCGCTGATAATTCTAATTGCATTCACGATGCCACTTTTAAATGAATCAATGTCCAATACATTTGATGTAACTAATTCCCTGGATGTAAAATCGGACTTATCGAAAATTTCTCAGGCGATAATGAAGGTTTATGGTGGAGGTGAGGGATCAAAACAAACCGTAACTGTGGATGCGAAAAAAGAATCAAGGATTGATGTTTCAAGCAGTCAAATTTCATCAAAAGTAAAACTTAACGACAAGCAAAGCAAGGTAATAAAATTAAATGTAAAGTCTAATATAAAAGCAGGTTCCATCAAACTGGACAAAGGAAAAAATACATTTGTAGTTGAGTGGCCGGTAGGTAAAAAAAATATGATATTATATAAATTATAGTCAATTTTCATACAAAGTTATTTAACTATTTAATTTTAAATAATTAAAATAGTATTTTAATGGCGTGTGAATTTATGGATATATTAATAGCAATTGTTTTTATTTTTTTATTCATATTAATGATGGTATTTGTTTTTTCCATAGGTAGAATACGGCACCATATGCCTAAAAAAGAACTTCTTTTAGTGCTTATAATTGCATTTTTAATAGGTGCAATAGGAGGGGCATTCTTTTTAGAGCCAATTTATGAAGAACTGCCTTCTGCTGTAAGTTTAATTGAAAAGAACGTACCTGGTAATGAAGAAACATTATATTTAGATTTATCATCTTCTATAAATATGAATGAGTTAAAAGATGAGTTGTCAAAAACTGAAGGTTTTATTTCATTTAAAGAAACCGGCGTTACGATTCCTTTATGGAAATTCAATGACAGGGAATATAAATATTTTAATGATATTTTAGGAAATATAGATTCTCATTATAAACATTATAACGTAACCAAAGATGGAAGACTTCAAATTCAGCTTGAAGATAATTATTCTTCTTACGAAGCTTTAAAATCATTTTCAGATTGGTACAAATTAGTGTATGGAGGTTCAATTTCATATGCTCAGGTACATGCTGAATTAGTAGTTTCATCATCTTCAGTAGAAAAATTCAGGGATATCTTAATGGAACATGGTGTTGTGCCAAGTAAAATGGAAGGTCCTGTGCAAAACACTTATAATCAAACCAACAATACCCTGTTGCCAAATGCTTATTTTGTTATAGCTACTGGAGCAGTTGGAGTTATTGTTGCAATATTTGGAGTTTATTATGAATCATTTGGAATATTTTCCAGAAGATTTAATAGGTCCATGAGAAATAAGCGTAAAAGGTAAATTTATATGAATGCTTGTGTATTGTTTTCTGGCGGTAAAGATAGTACAATGGCATTATATTATGCTTTAAATGAGAAAGAAGATGTGAAATATCTTCTTTCTATGAAATCTCGTAATGCCGAATCATATATGTTTCATGTTCCAAACATTCATATAACTGATTTGCTCTCAGAGGCCTTTGATATTCCCATAATGTCTGTTGAAACTGATGGAATTAAAGAAGAGGAACTTGAAGATTTAAAGCATGCATTTCAAGATTTAAAAAATTTGGGAATAGAATGCATATACACAGGCGCACTTTACTCTCAGTATCAAAAATCCCGAATTGAGAAATTGGGTCAGGAAGTTGGCTTGAAAATCATCTCTCCATATTGGCATGTTGATGAACTGGAGTATATGCGTGAAATTGTTTCTTTAGGATTTAAAATAATTATCAGTGGTGTAGCTGCCTGGGGATTAGACGAATCCTGGCTTGGAAGGGTCATTGATGATGATGTTATTGATGAACTAGTAAAACTTAATGAAAAGTACTATGTGGATATAGCTTTTGAAGGAGGCGAAGCCGAAACACTAGCTATTGACGGACCTATTTTTAAAAAGAAAGTGAAAATTTTAAAAGATAGAAAAGAATGGCATCATGATAGTGGTGTTTATATTATTGAAGATGCCGTTTTGGAAGATAAATGATTTTAAAGGTTCATTTCATCTAAAAATTCATTAATTTTTTCTTTATAGCTTTCAATATCACTTTCGTTGATGATTAGTCTATCTGAAAGCGCAATTACATTTCCGATTCCGAAACCTAATTCGTTCATATCTCTTTTTTGGAATCCTTCATAATCCTGTGAATCATCTTCTCTATTTCTTAATTTCAATCTTTCAAAGCGTAATGAAGCATTTGCGAATATTGAAAGAATAAAGAAATTGCTGAAGTTTTCCTTAAACATTTCCACTTCATGATGGCTTCTTATGCCCTCAATTATGATTAGGTTTTCAACACCCTCTTCTTCGAGCTTTTTAATTTTTTTGATTGTTAATTCAGAAACTATGTATTCTCCGAACTCTTTTCTCAAGTTTACAGCAGTTTCCTTGGTAGGTTCTCCTCTTTTTTTAGCTTCTTCTCGTATGATGTCTCCCATACTTACTATTATTGCGCCTTTTTCACTTGCCATTTCTGAAACTAAAGCTTTTCCAGAACCTGGCATTCCTGATATTCCCATTACTTGCATTATAACCCTCTTTTTATATGTTCTATAGATTCTTTAAGATTTTCATCATTGTCAAATTCATTAACCATTCCGATCAAAACATTCTTGTCCTGAGTTTTTAAATCTTCAGCTATTTTTGTCATGAATGGAATTGCTCTTACAATATTGTCCATAATTGAAACATCAGACATTTTTGAAGTTCTTGAAAGGGGATTCAAATCAATTGTAATTGTATTTTTACCGCTTTTTTTAAGAATTTCGGCTCTGTCTCCGTCTTCTAAAGGTATTAATATTGTATCTGCTGTATATATTCCGGTTTTACTTGCAGTTGCTCTATTATTTTTGATATCATTTAGATATTCAATCTCATCATCAAGTGAGCCAAGAATATCTTTATATCCGTGATCTTTGTATAGGTTTGTAAGAAGTCTTACTCTTTCGTCAGTCCTGTAAAACAGGTTTATTTCAATTTTTGCATCAACTGCTTTGGCCAGGTCAATTATTTCGTCAATAGCTAATACGCTTGCATTTCCATTGACTGAAATAACCGGATTATTTGATAAAAGTAATGCTGCAACAGCAACGTACATTGCTCTTTTTGCAGGGTAAATTGTTTTTTCTCCAATTAAATAGTCAAAAGCCTCTCCTCTTCCATGGGCAATCATTGCTGAGTCTGCCAAATATCCTTTTTCGGAAGCTTTAACTATTTTGTCTCTAAGCAATAATGATTCATATCGCGGGTGGGATTTTGGTATCATTTTTTATCTCCTCATTTTAAATCGATATTCATTTGGGATAAATATCCCAAAAATGTAGTAATTAATAATGTTAGTATAATCATGGATGAAAGATGGAATGAATAATCTGTGAAAATTAAATTTTTGGCATGAAAGCTATCCAAAAAGATATAATCTAAGACTATGTCAATTATGATGAATATGATTCCTACTAAAAATCCTTCAATAACTTCGTTTGAATCGATGTTTCTTATGTATAGGATTCCAAAAAACCCTGTAACTATTATTAGAATAATTGGAGTAATAATATTCATATCGGGTAATCTTGATATAAAAAAAGGGGTTATTATATTTGATAGAATGAGTGTTACTATCCATATTAATATTCCATAAATTATAGCTAATTTTAATTTCATATTTAGACCTAAATTATTACTATTAATAAGTTAGTTTGAAAATCATATAAATTTTTCTAAAATATGAAAATAATTTAAAAAATAATCAATTGGATGGTTAGGTAGCTATATAAATTTTGCTACCTAACAACTTGTTTTTACAAGCTTTTAGAGAAATGAATTTTAAAATTTGGCTGTTTAATCTATCTCTAAGGCTACATTGTAGCCAATTTTATTTATGTTTTTATAGTATATAAAGTTATTTATAATTTATAAAAATTCAATTATACTTTATAAAAAAGTTATATATAAATTGACTAATAAAGTTAATAATGAATGACAAACTATGATGAACATGAAATGTATCTGAGAAGAGTTCTTTCTAATTCAATTTCTTCTTTAAATCCATCTGAAGATGCTAAAAAGCGTGCAAGAAAGTTATCTCCATCCTATTTTGAAGATTATAAGCAAAAACTTTTAAAAGATTGGGAAGGTAAAAAATTGGATGATATAGAGAATTGCGAAGTTGTTTCAACTTCCTATGGGGATACATTAAAGATTACACATGAAGAAAAGGTCAGCTTTAAAATTGATGACAATGACTTTAAAAATCAGATAAACAGTAATCTTAAATTACTTCCAAAAATCGGATTGAAAACAGAAGAGAATCTTAAAAATAAGGGATACACTACCATAGAATCACTAAAAAATCATGATAAATATTGTGATAGTGCAAATAAATTCACAAGTCGTATAGATGATTTGTCATTTGGTGAAATAATAAATCTGTTGGATAAAAACAGATATAGCAAAAAATGCAGGGACAACGTTATAAGGTCAATAAGCTTAACCGACAAGGAAAATTTCAAATTCATGGATATCGAAACATTGGGCCTGTCAAATGTTCCAATAATATTGATTGGTGTTGCAGAACTTAAAAAGGATAAAATAATCTCTTCCCAATACTTTTTAAGAGAAATTTATGAAGAGCCTGCTGTTATTGAAGCTTACCTCTCACATCTGGATGAGGATTCCGTTCATGTAACATTCAACGGAAAGAGTTTTGATGTGCCATACATAAGAAACAGGTGCCTGTCAAACAGACTTGAAATCAATTTCAGACTGCCGCACCTTGACTTGATGTATTTTGCAAAAAACCTTTGGGGCAGCCAACTTCCGAATTGTCAGCTGCAGACTATTGAAAAGGAACTTTTCGGTATTGAAAGAGAAGGGGATGTTCCAGGACAGTATATTCCAGGATATTATAATGCCTATTTAAATGAAAAAAACATTGGACCGATTGTTCCGATAATAGAACATAATCGTCAAGATATAATTTCATTAGCCAGTTTTCTAGAGAGAATGTATGAGGATGTAAATTAAAATGGGATTTTTAGACAGATTTAAAAACAAGCAACCAAAAAAAGAGAAAGTCGTAAAGCCGGATGATATCGAAATAGATCCTGAACAGTTGGCTTTAAAGGAAATGGCCATTAACAGTAAAGACAGGACTCAAAGAGCTGTTGCGGCAGACAGTATAACTGATCAGTATGTGGCTTTGGATATTGCAAAAAATGTAAAGGACAGGGCTATCAGGCTTATTGCAGCAAACAAAATCAAGGATGAGGATTTGCTTTGGGATGCGGCTGAAAATTCAAAATTTTTTGATGTGAGAAGCTTTGCCTATGAAAGATTAGGCGAGAACAACAAGTCAATCTATGAAATCGTAGTCAACACAAAGAAAAACAAGAACGTTGATGAAATTTTTGAAAAGATAGTCGACGAGCAAACTTTAGAGGACATAGCCGTCAATGCAATTGATAAAAATTACAGAAGAATGTCTCTGGAAAAAATAGAAAGTCCCGAAATATTATATGATCTGGTCTTTAAGGCAAATGATTCATCCATCAGAAAATCTGCGATAAATAAAGATTCTTTTGTAAGTGAAGAAATCCTGCAAAAGGTGGCTATTGAAGACAATGATGAAGGGGTTAAGATAGCAGCAATCAAAAAGATTAATAATGAAGAGACACTTGCAAAGATTGCCGTTAATGAGGATAATGCAAAAATCAGAACTTTAATATTTTCAAAGATAGATAATGTGGGCATACTCAAAAACATTGCCCTTGACTCAGAAAAATCTGATGTTCGTCTGGATATTATCAACAAGGTTGATGATGAGGAATTGTTAACTCAATTGGCCTTAAATGATTCAGATAAAATTGTAAGAAGTGAAGCTGCCAAAAAAATCACAGATGAAGAAGTGCTTTTAAAAATTATTCAAAATGATGATGACAGATTTGTAAGACAGATTGCTGTTAAAAATCTTTCAAACACTCAGGAATTAATTGACATAGCATTGAATGATGATGATCAGTTTGTAAGAAATCATGCACTCTCTAATCCCGCATTAGTTGATGAAAAAGATTTTACATATATTGCAATTAATACAACTCATGAAGATGTGGCGGCTCAGGCAATGGAGCACATTAACGATGAGTCAAACTACATTGACATATTAAAGAATGCAAAATTGGACGAAGTTAGAAAATCCACACTGGACAACATCACAGATTTGGAAACTCTAATCAGAATTGTCCTTGCAAATGAGGATGAAGAATTTTCATTAAAGGCTTTAAACAAGATTAAGGTTGAAAAATGTCTGATTAAGATTTACGAGCAGGGTATTTCTGAAAATATTTCAGTCAGAACGGTTTCTTTAATCAGGGATCAGAAAGCCTTAACAAAAATTGCCAAAAACGATGATTCATGGAGAGTTCGTGAAGCTGCATGTAAAAAAATAGTAAGTAAAAAGGTTTTAAAAGAAATATCTCTTTCAGATGATAATGAATATGTAAGGGCAGTGGCTAAAAAAAGAATGAAATTATAAATAAAATTCACATTCTTTTCTTTGATTGTTTGCCTTTTCAAATTCAGGTTTTTTGGCTTCAAATGCTTCTCCTGAAAATGTCCTTGCATCTTCAGGGCAGATATGAATGCATGCAGTGCATCTGGAACACAAATCAAGGTCAGTAGTGACAGGGTCATCGTCAGGAATTGCTTTTTCAGGACAGATTGAAACACAGTCATAACAAAATGCGCAGGTCATATCATCACAGCTTATAACAAATGGAAGCTGTTTGTAGTCGACATAGGGTTTATTTCCAGGAATTTCAGAAGTTAAACTTTCACCTGTTTTGATTTTTTCAATGCATTTTTGGCTGAAATCATCTATTTTTTTCAAATCTTCACTGTCAGGCCTTCCTACTGCAACGCCATCAAATATTGAATGATGGCTGACTGTTGTGGCGGCTGCAACTACATTGAACTTATTTTCTTCCAGTAAATCTACAAGTTCCAGCAGTGCATCAGTTACATGAGCATTTCCATAATTAGCAACAGCTATTGCAGGAGTATTGTTTCCTTTAATTTTTTCCAGTCTTTTTCTGGCACTTTTAGGAATTCTTCCGGCAAAAACAGGCATGCCCACAATGGCAATATCTTCATTTGAAAATTCTTTTTCAGAGTTAAAATTCAATAAATCATAGGTCTCTTTTTTTTGGCTGAAATTGTTAGCAATCTGTTCAACTACTTTTTTTGTAGTTGATGATGGACTAAAATATATTTTTTCTACATTTGACATACTATCTCCCTATTAAAATTATTTAATATGAACTCATTTAAATCTTTTTGATGAATTATATTGTTAGTGAAATAATTTTTTTCTAAAAATAGAAATTATTTAAATATTATTAAATCAATAAAAATTATTTGGTGATACGATGGAATTAATGAGAGAGCTATCTTTGGCACCAGGTGTTTCTGGTTCAGAAGAAGAAATAGCTAAAATTATTACACGTGAATTAAAAGATGTTGCTGATAAAATTGAAACTGACAGTATGGGAAACTTGATTGCCACTAAAAAAGGTGAAAAAAAGGCTCCTACTGTAATGCTTGCAGCACATATGGATGAAATAGGATTAATGGTAAGATACATTGATGATAATGGTTTTATTAAATTTTCAAACATTGGTGGAATTAATGATCAGATGTTAATGAACCAAACTGTAACTGTTCATTCTTCTGTTGGTGAACCGATTGTCGGAGTAATAGGATCAAAACCTCCACATGTAACAAAACCTGAAGAAAGAAACAAAGTTGTTAAAGCTGACGACATGTTTATTGATATTGGGGCAAAGGACAAGGAAGATGCAGAAAAAATGGTTAGAATTGGAGATAAAATGACCTTCAATTCACTCTTTGTTGAATATCCTAATAACTTTATCATGGGTAAGGCACTAGACAATCGTGTCGGTTGTTATGTAATGATGGAAGTTTTAAAAAGAGTCAACACAAGGGCAACCGTTTATGGTGTAGGTACTGTTCAGGAAGAAGTAGGTCTTAAAGGAGCTAAAACTTCTGCATTCAAGTTAAATCCTGATTTGGCTATTGCACTTGATGTTACATTATCAGGTGACCACCCAGGAATCAAACCTGAAGAAGCTCCTGTTGTAGCAGGAAAAGGTCCGGCAATTATTTTAGCTGATGCAAGCGGAAGAGGGATTTTGACTCAACAGTCAGTTAAAGACATGCTCATTAAGGCCGGTGATGAAAATGACATTCCTTACCAATTGGAAGTAAGTGATGGTGGAACAACCGATGGAACTGCTATTCATTTAACTCGTGAAGGAATCCCTACTGGTGTTTTATCTGTTCCTACTCGTTACATACACACTCCTGTAAGTGTATGTAGTATGGATGATATTGAATCAACCATTCAATTAATTACTGAAGCTATAAACAATTTATAGCTACTTTTTTTATTTTTTTTAATTTTGTTTTGTTTATTCTTGTACTGATTTCAGTATTTTCAATTTTCTTTAAGTATTTATATGATGATGTTTAAATTTTAAGTGAAGGTTGTTAAAATGAGTAAGAACCATATTACTATTAGGATTATCAGTACAATTCCAGACATGGTTGCTGAACATTATTATTTCATCAAGCATGTTTTTCCGGATTTGAAAGAAATATGTCTTGACCATGATATAGTATTGGATTATGTGGATTTATTCTATTCAATGACTGAAAAAGAGTTTAATTCATGCAGATCTGTTATTAAATACTTCGAATCCATTGATTCTGACAGGACTTTTTATGTCTGCTTTAGAGGTCAGAAATTAGGATGTGTTCCAACTCATGAAGACATAGACAGATTGACTCTGCAGAAATATCCAGAATTGGTAAATTATATTGGAAATATGTCATTTATGGAATTGACTGTAATGCATGCAATTCATCCGTTTGAAAAGTATGAAAATGGTGAAATTCAAAGATTGCCTCCTGTAAAACATTCCTTATTCTATTTTAGGGACGAACACTATCTTGATAAATTATCTGAATCCCAACAGGAAATTTATACATGTAAACCTGAATGTGATGATGAATTTGTTCAGGATTTGAAGTTGGCAATGGCTAAAGATTTGATTTTTCAAAATAAGCAAGAGCTTGACGGTGTTAAAGATAGCATTTCTCATATTAATGTTAGGAAATATGAGGGTATCTGGTATGAAAATGGGGATTTGATGGATATAATAGAAGGTTATTCCCAGGAATATGCCAAATTGAAAAATCAGACTTTAGATGATCTTCCTGACTATTATAAAAAATTTTCATTTAATAATTCAAAGGGCAATTTTGTAGATTTCATTTGTGAAAATAAGTCTTTAAAAGAAGTGATGATAGAAGATTTTCTAAGTGAATTAAAATTAGAGTTTCCTGAAAAATTTAATTAGATAGATTATTTGAATCTCTACATTCTTAAGTGGAAGTGACTGTCAAAATGTTAGCTCTTTGACAGAATTTTTTTAAATTTCTTTATTTTCTTTTGTTTTTGCATAAAATTAGTGAAATTCTTTAAAAAGGTTTAAATAGTAGTTGTTGTTCGTTTTTCATCAGGTGTTTAATTTGTTGATTTCCGTATTTTTTATTTTTTTTTTAAATCAATCTAATACTTAATAAAATAATTATATGTTTTCTAAACCTAATTTTAAATATTTTTTAAGGTGTATTTTTAAAAATTAGGGCATAATAATCTTTATATAGGTTGGAAGACAAATGTTTATATATGAAAAGCAAAAACAAAAGTCTTCCATGTCTTATTTTGGAGGACAACCAATATATTTAACTATTTGAATTCAGATCCTGTTCGAAAAAATGATAAAAAACCATCAAAAAGCACTTTTGGAAAAAATACTGTTCAATTTGTCTTATATC
>NZ_CACWVY010000004.1 GCF_902764455.1 uncultured Methanobrevibacter sp. | reverse complement strand
GGCTGTTGGTAATTATACTGTCTATTGGAATAATACTGTGGATGGTAATCATACTCCTGCTAATAATGTTTCAACTATTGAGATTCTTCCTGCTCCTTCCTTAGTGAATGGTACTGATGTGACTGTTACTTATGGTGAGCCTATTGAAGTTCCTTATGAAAGTACTAATGCTACTAGTGTGGTTTATGAGATCTTTGATGAGGATGGTAATCTTGTAACTAATGGTACTGTTGGTCCGGATGGAATTGTTCCTGTCAGTCAATTGCCTGTTGGTAATTATACTGTGAAGCCTGTTGGTAATTATACTGTGAATTGGACTAATATTGTTGATGGAAATCATACTCCTGCAACTAATACCTCTACTATTACAGTTCTTCCTGCTCCTTCTCTTGTTGAAGGTGAGAATGTAACTGTATATTATGGTGATCCAATTGTTGTTCCTTATGACAGCACTAACGCTACTAGTGTTACTTATGAGGTCTTCGATAGTGAAGGCAATCCGGTAACTAATGGTACTGTTGGTCCGGATGGAACTGTTCCTGTCAGTCAATTGCCTATTGGTAATTACACTGTAAAATGGGATACAATTGTTGATGAGAATCATATTCCTGCAACTAATACATCTACTATTACAGTTTTACCAGTTCCTACAAAAATTACAATTGATAATGTTACAGTTTATCCTGGTGAAAACGTTACTATTCCAATTAATGTAACAACCATTAATGATGAACCGTTCAATGGTACTGTAGCTGTTATAATGCCAGATAATTCAACTCAAACTGTGACAATTATTAACGGAACAGGTAATGTAACATGGTATGTTCCTGATGATTATACTCCTGATAAATACCCAGATATTATAAGATTCCCTGGTGATGATACTTATTTACCATCCAATGGAACAGGTATAATTGAAGTTGTTAAAATCCCAACTCATATCAGTGTTGGTAATGTAACTACTTTCGCAGGTATGGATGTTACTATTCCGATTAATGTTACTGCAGATGATGGAAAACCGTTCAATGGAAACGTTACAATAACATTCCCTGACGGTACCAAAAAGACTGTAGAAATCACTAACGGAACTGGTAGCACAACTTGGTTTGTTCCTTATGATTACACTCCTGACAAATATCCTGACAATGTCAAATTTGATGGAGACAATAAATACTTGCCTTCAGAAGGCAACGGAACAATTACTGTTATAAAAATCCCTGTTGATATTGTAGTCGGCAACGTTACCGGCAGACCTGGTGACCATGTTGTAATTCCAATCGACGTAATTCCACGTGACGGATCTAAATTCAACGGAAAAGTCACTGTAGAATTGCCTGATGGTACTGTAAAAATTATTGATATCGTTAATGGTAAAGGTAAAGTTCCATGGACAATTCCAAAAGACTACAAGGCTGGAAAATATCCTGTAAAAGTATATTCCAATGAAACTAATATATATTATTCCGCTAACGGAACAGGTTATGTTACTGTCATTGTAGATCCGCAACCAAATCCTGGACATAATGACACTCCGAAAAACGATACTCCTAACAAAGATGTCAAACCTGTCAAAAAAGGTTTAGCCAAATATGAAACAGGTAATCCTATATTAGCATTACTCGCTGTTTTAGCACTCTTAGGTGTAAGTATTAGAAGAAGAAAATAAAATTTAAACACGTTTAAAGGAGTTTATTATATTAAACTCCTCTTTTTTTTTATTTTAAATAACGCGTACTTTTTTTCAAGTCAAAAAATATTATTAACAGATTACTTTTTTGAAAATTTTTTAATATTTTCCTAAAATGACTCCTGATATATTTTCAATATTTTTTTCATTTTGATATTCATTAATTGTTTTTAAATTTCTTTTTTTCCATGCCAATATGCTTCAATATAAAAAATTTTTAAAAAAATTATATATATGGTGGATTTACATATTAATTAATGTATTAATTAAGAAAAAATTATTTAAAAAAATATCGGGTGTTTTTTAATGAAATATAAACAAATTATATTGCTTATTTGCATATGCACATGTATTTTATTTAGTTTTTCTTGTGTATTTGCAAATGAAGTAATGAATGAAACAATTAATCAGAATGATTTGGATGTAGAAGTCCTTCAGGTAAGTAATGATGTAAACCAGACGGCTGCTGATTCATTATCTGCATCTGTGGTTTATTTTGATGCATCTGCCAGTAGTGATGGTGACGGTTCCAAATCAAATCCTTATAAATATTATAAGTCAGACAGGATAAATTTTGGAGATACTGTTTACTTTGCTGATGGTGTTTATGATATAACTGAAGCAAATTTAATTCATTCTTCTTCAACATACAAAACTACATTTATAGGTGAAAGTGTTGAAAAAACTATTTTAAACTCTAAATTAATAAATAAATTTGATTTCACTGTTACTGACAATTCTTATTTTATTTTAAAAGATTTGACAATGACAGGTATTCACATTAACAATCAGGCTAATTTAATAGCTGACAATGTCATGTTTAAAAATAGTGAAAGAATTGATCCTAATTACCAGCCAAGTTTATCTTATTCATATATCTCTAAAGTATATGATTCTACCTGTGGTGGGGTAATTATTTGTGATACTCCGGTTAATAAAGTAACTACTTTAAATTTAACTCATTGTTATTTTAATAACAATGCTGCTTCATCAGGAGGAGTTATAGCAACCTATAATTCAATTGCCAATATTCAGAACTGTGTTTTTACTAATTCTTCTGCAAATCGTTTTGGAGGAGTAATATATGGTATAAAATCCCGTTTGAATATTCAGGATTCTTCATTTGATATTAGCAATGCTAAATATGGTGGTGCAATATATTCCAACAGCAGTAATATATATTTAAAAGATTCTCAATTTTCCACATCACAGTCCAGCAGTTTTGGTGGTGTAATAGCTTCCTTTTCTACACTATTGGATATTAATCATGTTGTTTTCAGAGATTATTCTTCCTTAGATGATGCAGGTGGTGCAATTTATAACATTGCAGGTACATTAAAAGTTGTTGATTCTTCATTTATAAACGGTTATTCTGATTTTGGAGGAGCAATTTGTAACTTAAAGTGTGATTCCACCATTCAAAATTCTGAATTTATAAATAACCAGGCACAATATTATGGAGGTTCAATCTATAATATGTATGGAAGTCTTATCCTCGCAGGAAATAAGTTCAACAAATCTTATGCAGTCAGCGGCGGAGCCATATTTAACAGACTTTCTGATTCATTCGATTTAACAAATAATCGTTTCATAAATTCCGCAGATGCTGATGGAGATATTATCTATATTGATGGACGTAAAGTTAGTGTTGCAGATAAAGGCAATGTTTATGATAGTTCTGCTGTATTTTTAAAATATGGAAATGTTTATGATATTGATCATTATGAAGCAGTTACTTTAATCAATTTTACACCCGAATCAGCTGACTTCATACCTTCCTTTTATGATTCAAGAAAGTACGGTTATGTTACTTCTGCAAAAGATCAAATTCAGGGAGGAAACTGCTGGGCATTTTCAGGTATTGCAACACTTGAAGCATGTCTTAAAAAAGCAACAGGAATTGATTATGACTTTTCTGAAGAAAACGTTAAAAACCTGATGTATGAATATTCTTTATTTGATTCCGATGTTGTAACAAATAAAGGTGGAAACTTATATATGTTCATAGCTTATCTTGCCGGCTGGTTTGGTCCTACATATGATATATATGATGTTTATGACGATTTTTCATCATTATCTGTAATATATAATTCATTAATCCATGTTCAAAATGTTTATATTTTACCCGAAAGAACAAGTTTCCTTGACAATGAATATATTAAAAAGGCAGTAATGGATTACGGTGCAGTTTCTGTTGGTATTGATTTATCAACAGGCGTAGGGCATGCAGTTACTATTGTCGGTTGGGATGATGAATTTACAAGCAATGACTTTTTAGGAAATAAGGCAGTCGGAGCATGGATAATTAAGAACAGTTGGGGTGCTAACTGGGGTTACAATGGTTTTGGATACTTGTCTTATCAACAGCCAATCAGTTTCGGTTATACATTTATCCTCAACGATAATAGGCCATATACCAATATTTATCAGTATGATTATGCCGGTAAAAGCGGTTATCACAGTATAAAAAGCAAAGATGTATACATAAAAAATAAATTCACAGCAGAAAATAATGAGATTCTATCTGCATTTTCAACATATTTTGATGAGCCGACAAATTTCACTGCTTATGTATATTTAAACGGAAAACTTGTTACAACTCAGGAAGGATTTTCTGAAAAAATAGGATATTATACAATACCATTGGAAAATGAAGTTTCTTTAAAAAAAGGCGATTCCTTTGAAGTTGTAGTTAAATTTACCAATGATGATGTGGTTTATATTCCATTATGTGCTGCTGATGAAATTACTAAGATGACTTTTGATAAGGGCATTTCATTTTATAGCGTTGACGGTGTTCACTGGAGTGATTTATATGAATCACAGTCACCTAGTGTAGCATGTATAAAAGCGTTCACCCGTTTAAATGCTTTAAATGAAATATCAATTGATTTAGATCAAATTGGCGGTCAGGATCCAAATCCGTTTGACAAGGTTGGTGTTGATGATTTAGTCAGTATCAATTTAAATCTTCCTCAATATTATGTCGTTGATGGAATTCAGCATCCTATCGACGGTATGGTTGCATTCAAAATTAATGACCAAGATTATTATGCAACAGTTGATAATGGAAAGGCCTGTCTAAACATTACTTTCGAAAAAGAAGGAACATATAATGTATCAATACAATTCAAATCCAGCAGATTTGTTTCCAATATGGTTAACTTCAATATTAATGTCGTTAAAACTCTCCATTCAAATCTTGTTATGCAGGCCAATGATGTATCTAAATTCTATGGCGGGTCTGAAAAATATATTCTCAGAGTATCAAATGACGGGGATGTTTTAAAAGGAGTCAATGTTAAAATTTCAGTGGATGGTAAAAATTACACTGTCAAAACAGATGATGAAGGACTTGTTGTTCTTGATTTAAACTTGCCTGTGGGAGTTTATGATGTATCCGCACAATATGGTGGTAAAATTGTTTCATCCAAGTTTACAGTTTTAACAACCATTTATTCTGATGATGTCACTCAGAACTTTTTGGATTCATATGTTTCAGCTTCATTTTTAAATACTGACGGTAGTGCACTTTCAAACAGGAAAATTTCATACAGCGTTGGAATTTACGGAGTAAATTCAGTGCCTGCTGTAGTTAATGCCACCACAGATAAAAATGGTTTGGCTACTGCCAAAATCAATCTTTACTCTGATAAATATATTGTATCTGTCGTTAACCCTGCAAGCGGTGAGAAGAAAGAATTTTTACTTGAAATATTACCTATAGATTCCAGTTGTTCACTTTCAGTTACTCAGTTAGGTTCTGATGTAATTATCAATGCCACTGTAGATCCTGTTGCTGCATCAGGTTATGTTAATTTCCTGGTTTTAGGAAAAATTCATAAAGTTAAGGTTAATCCTGTTATTATAGATAATAACAGAGTTGCGGTTGCTACTTTAAAGCTTGGAAATATGGCTGTAGGAAATTATAATGTAACTGCTGTTTACTCAGGTGATCAAAATCTTAGGGTTTCCTCAGACAGCAGAGATTTTTCAGTCACAAATAATCCTTATAGATTACGTTCAACAAATTATTGGAGTTATTATGGAAGTTCAGGCACTATAGCTAAAATAACCGATCAAAAAGGCAATCCTGTTAAAGGTCAGGTTGTATATGCAACAGTTTCAAATCAAACTTATAAAGGCGTAACTGATGAAGACGGAAATGCTATTTTCCAATTGGATTTGGAAGTTGGCAATTACACTGTGCTGTTTGAATATAACGGCCAGTCAATTTTAAATCATGTCTTTGTTTATTCTACAATCGACGTGATTACTGTCAGCGGCGAATATTTGAATACAAAAATAGGCGCTAACTTTATTTATCCGTATGGCGGTGCGCAGCCTGAAACCTTGGATGTTAAATTCATAATCAATGGAAAAGAATATCTCACAACTACAGACCGTAACGGATATGCTAGCGTGGATGCCGATTTGCCGGTTGGAACTCACACAATTACAACTGTAAATTTATGTAATGGTGAGAAAAAGCAATCAAAGATAACAGTCTATAAAACCACTCCTGCAGTTACACTTACAAAAACCAAACGTGGAGAAGGTATTTTATTAACTGCAAGTTTAACACACTCTACTGCAATCGGAAATGTTGTATTTACTATGGGTTCAGAAAAATACACTATTTCAGTTGAGGATGGAAAAGCAATACTTGCACTTACTTTCCTTGATGAAGGACACTATGAAGTCTATGCAAATTATATCGGAGATTATAATTTCAACAATATTCTCTCACCTACAGTCCAATTTGATTACGCTCCTACAAACTATACTGTATCAGCTCCAATTTTATCAAAATATTATGGAGGTCCTGAAAAATTCGCAGTAACTTTGAAAAACTTCAATCAGCCTGTCATAAATGAAATAATCAATATTTCCATTGATGGTAAAATATATAGCTTAAAAACTGACAGTAAAGGTGTAGCTTCATTTGACGCTAATCTGGATCCTGGACTTCATACAGTATACATAAATTATGATGATAGGGTATTTTTATCTGAAATCAATATCGAATCAACAATTGCCATAAACCGTGCTTCCGGTGATGTTTCATATTCAAATATTAATGCAGAATTCAGGGATGGAAGCGGTAATTTGCTTAAAAATAAAGAAGTTATATTTAAAATAGGTTCAAAAGAATTTAAGCAGACAACAAATGCTTTCGGTGTTGCAGTTTCAGACATTAGTCTGGATAAGGGTAACTACACAGTTGCTGTTATAAATCTTGTCACTGGTGAAATTAAATATACAACATTAATAATTACAAAATCAACTCCAACACTCGCTTTATCTGTTGTTAAGGAATATGGTGCTGACGTGTTAAAGGCTGTTTTACCTAAAGCTGCAACAGGAGATGTTGATTTTGTATTGGATAATGGTGATATGTATTCAGTTGAAGTTGCTGGCGGAATTGCAAAACTTACAGACCTTCTTCCTGGTGAATATACTGCAGATGTAACTTATAAGGGTAATGATGAATTCAATTCCGTTTCAGGATCTATTAAATTCCATGTTTCAGAGATTACTGTTATTTTACTTTCTTCAAAAGTAACAACTACCTATGGAACCAGCAAAAACATTGTTGTAACATTGAAGGATTCTGCAGGAAATATTCTGGTTGGAAGAAAAGTAACAGTTATTTTAAACAATCAAAAATATGAAGCCATAATGCCGACTGACGGTAAAGCTGTAATTGCCATTCCATCAACATTGCCAGTAAAAACATATGTTGCAACAATAACATATGATGGTGAATCAAATATTGAAGGAAAAACCATTAAGATTAATGTTGTGGTAAATAAGGCAATTCCTAAATTAACTGCTGCTAAAAAGACATTTAAGCTGAAAGATAAAACCAAAAAATATGTTGTCACCTTAAAAACAGATAAAAATAAGGTATTTAAAAGTCAAAAAATTACTATTAAAGTTAATGGTAAGACTTACGCTGCCACAACCAATAAAAAAGGTCAGGCAACATTTAAATTAACTAAATTAACTAAAAAAGGAACATTTACAGCTAAAATTAAATATTCTGAAAATTCCAAATATAAAGCGGCAAATAAAAGTGTTAAAATCACTGTTAAGTAAGTGATTTTTCACTTCTTTTTATTTTTTTGAATCTGATGTAGATTACTAAATCTCTTTTTTAAAATAATTTCATAATCATTAATATATTAGTATTTATGATTAATTAAAATCAAATTATTATTCAAACTATTAAAATAATTGATGGTAATTTCAATATTTCATAAGGTTATTGCAGTACTCATCACAGATTTTTCTATATGTGCAGAATCTGCAGACATACTGTCTGTTCGGATGGAACTTTTTGTCATTGATTTTTGATCTGACCTCATGAAGAGTATCAACAGCATCATTAATTTCAGAATAGCTTAAATATTTACGTTTATTGTCATTATCGCAGATGTCAAGCAATCTCAAACGACCATTTTTTGTAAAATAAACACCAACACGGCTGACTGGTTTTCCAACTACATTTTCAACAAGCAATTTATAGTAGCATAACTCTAAACGATATTTGGAAAAGGAATTTGAATTGCCGGTTTTGTAGTCAATGACTATCAGTTCACCGTTTTCATCCTCCAGGATAATATCACAAATACCTGAAAACCTGTTTTTCTCATCTAAAAGATAATCTTCAAAGGAATGGAGTTTAAAGTCATTTTCAACAAATGCCCTTTTAAAAAACAAACTCAGATTGTCAATGTGTTCGTCAATATTTCCGATATTTTCATCATATGCAATCTTTATAAGTTCATTGCTGATGTCTACATTGTCCAGTTCATCGCCGAATTTGTCTGTAAACTTCTCAGCTATAAGATGAACATCACTGCCCAGAGCCATGTACTTATTTGGCTCGACTTCAATTTCATCAATATATTGAAATTTAAATTCCAGCGGACACTTAAGATAGGTGTTGACTTTTGATTTTGACAATCTCATATGTTAACATTTATATAATCTTTTTAAAATATATTATCATAACTAATATTCGGAGAGTATATTAAATGAAAATTGTAGCACTTCAAGCAAGTCCTAGAAAAGGCGGAAACTGTGATGTATTGATGGATGAAATGATTAAAGGAATAGAAGAAAACGGAGGGGAAGTGGAAAAATTCTTCCTTGAAAAATGTGAAATAGCACCTTGTAAAGCATGCATGCACTGTGCTGAAAATCCTGAATGTATAAGGGATGATGACGGAAATAAAATCATCGATGCACTTGTAGCAGCAGATGGAGTTATCTTTGCAACACCTATTTATTATGGGCAGATGTCAGCACAGGGAAAACTGATTATTGACAGGTTCTATGCAATTGGACAAAACCCTGATAAAAGCCTATCCGGAAAAGCTGCATTGATTTTCACTGAAAATCAGCCTGAAGGAACCTATTCTACATATATTGAACTTACAACATTCTCACCGTTTTCATTCATGGGATATGATGTAATTGGCTATGTTGATGCGGGAAGCGCAGGTCCTGCAGGAATTGTGGCTACCGAGCAGAAAAATAAATTAAAAGAAGCTTATGAATTAGGTTTGAAATTCTAGATTGGAAATTAAATTCTAATCTATTTCTTTTTTTATATTTTTATAAATTTAATAAATGTAATGATTTTTAAATAATTATTTCAAATTTCTCTTTTTTTCAAGCAAATATCAGTACAGTCATATATTAACTGTCAAAATATATAAATAACTTAAAATACAAACTTTTTTTTATAAGATTAAAATATTTTGAATTAATTATTATAAACGGAGTTTTTTAATGAAAAGAAATATTATACTGCTTTTTACATTGGCATTGGCAGCATCTTTAATGATTGGTGCAGTTAGTGCTGAAGGGATGCTTGATTTTTTAAATGAAAATACTAAAGTTACAAATGATGATAATACATTTGTTGTAGGTTTCAGCGGAGAGTTTCCTCCTTTTGGATATAAGAACGATAATGGTCAATACGTAGGTTTCGATTTGGATCTTGCAAAGGAGGTTGCAAAAAGAAACAATTGGACATTCAAAGCTCAACCAATTATTTCATGGGACACAAAAGATGTTGACCTCAATTCAGGTTCTGTTGACTGTATTTGGAGTGAATTTACCATTGATGGAAGGGAAAATAACTATACCTGGTCCAAGCCTTACTTCAATAATTCTCAGGTGGTTATTGTAAGGTCAGATTCAAATATAACTTCACTTGATGATTTGAAAGGAAAAGTAGTAGAAACTGAAATTTCAAGCTCTGCTTTAGATGCTATTAATAATAACCAAACCCTTAAAGATTCAATTGCTAAGATTAATGTATTAAATGACTTTAATTCAATATTTATGGATTTGGAATCTGGAGTTTGTGATGCTGTAATTGTTGATTACGGATGTGCAAAGTATCATTTTGCGCAAAAATATCAAAATGGCACTTTTAATATCATTGACCAGCCACTGCAGTATGAAAAATATGGTGTTGCATTCAAAAAGGGTAATGATGGGTTAAAAAATCAGGTTCAAAAAACATTGGATGAAATGTTTAAAGATGGAACTGTGGATAAGATAGCTCAAAATTACAGTGATTGTGATATTCCTCAAGGATTGATACGTCCTTGATTTTATTTTTTTAATTAATAATTAGGTTATTGTTTCACGAATCATATCAACAAAGCTTCTGTCCTCTAGCTTGATTATTCTAGTTATTTTTTCTGATTTTTTAATTTTGACAATATCTCCGCTGTGCACTTCAATTCCTTTTCCGTCATATAATACAAAGCAGGTTGTATTTTCTCTAAGCTCTGCAATTTTTATTTCCACATCTGAATCATCTGACAGTACAATGCTTCTGTTAATGACTGTATGCGGAGCTATTGGTGTTAATGTAAGAATGTTAGCGGTCGGATCAACTATAGGTCCTCCGCATGACAGGTTGTATGCTGTTGAACCTGTTGGGGTGCATACTATAATTCCGTCTGCAGTATATGAGTTAATCCGTTTTTCATTAACAAGAACATCAAATCTGATGACTCCGAAGGCATTTTTTGATATTGCTATTTCGTTGAGTGCCGGTGGTATTTCTATTGTCTTTCCTGAGGATTTGATTACTTTGCCTTCAAGCATCATTCTTTTTTCAATATAATAGTTATTCACCAGAATGTTTTTAACGGCCTTTTCAATATTTTCAGGTTTGATTTCAGTCAGATAACCTAATGTTCCTGTATTGATGCCTATTATGGGTTTGTCACATTGGCTGCCGGTTTTTAGAAATGTTCCATCACCCCCAATAGAAAAAACAATGTTTGCATCCTCTATTTTTTCAGCAATTTCAATATCATATTTTAAACAAATTTCAATTAAATCATTTTTTGTTTGAATTGCTGTTTCGTTGAATGAATCTGCATTAACAAAAATCTTCATAATTTTAATTATATCTGCATCATATTAAATACTTGTTTTTACATAATACTATTAATAGTGTTTTTTTAAAAAATATGCTAAGGTGAGTTTGTGAAAAATTTAAGGATATCTGATAGTAAAAAGATTTTAATAATTTACATATTATTATTCATCTCAAATTTGGCCTTATGGTATTTTTTATTAGATTTTACTTTTGAAAAAGTTTTAAGATTTAATATTAATTATCTTGGAAACTATTTCACAATTGCCTCTGTTTTTATTATTTTCGGATTTATCTCTTCAAGACTTCCTAGATTGAGGGCAATGGGTGACAGCTCGTTATATGAAATCGGATATCTTTTAATAATGGGTTTGGTCGGTCTTATCGTATCATATTTTAATGGTGTTGTTAATGACAATTTTGTATTGGAGCCTTTTATAGAAATGTTCAATGTTTTAGCAATTGTTTTGATAATAATGATTTTTTCAACCCGTTTAAAAAGTGTTAAAGCGATGATTAGGCGAGATTATACACGAAATGATGTTATTGTCTGTCTGATTGTCTTTTTAGTAGTGGGGATATTATCAACATTATTGACTAAGAATTTAGGTCATTCTTCAGCTAATGTGAGGACAATGACTGTTATGATTGCAGGAATGTTTGGAGGACCGGTTATCGGAATTCCAACGGCGGTTGTGGCGACTGTACTCCGATTTTTTATGGGAGGGCCTACTGCCTTGCCGTGTGCCGTGTCAACTATGATTTGCGGATTTGTTGCAAGCGCAATATATATCTGGAACGGCAAGAGATTTTTGAGAACAACACAATCTGCCATTCTCATGTTTTTATTCATAGGCTTTGAAATGTTAGCTATTATAATAGCTCTTCCTAATCGTGTTGCAATTCCGATTGTATTGGAAATATATGCTCCTATGACTTTTGTAGCAGTTATTGGCATAATCCTGTTTAAATTAGTTATTGCTGAAACCAGACGTAAGGTTGATGATACTCCGGTTGATCCGAAAGAGGAACTGGCAAATCTTAAAAAGTCTCTTGCGGAATATGAAGAAAAAATTAATGTATTAGAAGACAAAATCAATAATGAGTCAGAGGAATAGTGTGGTTAAAATGGGTTTAGGATCATTTTTTAAAAGAAATAAGGAAAATAAAACAGAAGAAATTGAAGATTGTCACATTGACATTAACGCTGATGAGTGTGACGGATGTGAAAAATGCTCAATAGCATGTCCCAACAATGTTTTGATAATAATTGAGGATGTGTCTACTGTTCGTGACCCTCAGGTATGCAAGAGCTGTAAGGTTTGTATGGCGATTTGTCCCAATGACTGCATTGAAGTTAATTAATATTTTTTCCCTCTATTTTTTCTATTTGATATAATATATTTTTTACATCTTTTATTAGATTAAAGCATTGTTTGAGTATATTTAAACAAATTTTAAAAACTCTATTTTAATTGTTCGTTATTTTAAAATAATTGAATACAAATTAATCATTTTTTTATTAAAATATTGTATTGTAATTTAACAATTTTTATTTTTAATAGTTGTTTGTTTAATTTTTTTTTCAGTAAATTTATATATAATTGACAACATAAATATAAACCAATATAAACTTTCATAATCGATGTTTTCTTAGATTATGCAAGGAAATGTATAAAATAAAGGTATTGTTGGTTTAAATCTTATCTAAATTAAGTTTAAAAACGGTATAACTTGTAAACATACTTGCTTTATTGATTTGAATTTAAGATATGCTTAAGATTTACATCGCAATGTTTATTTTGTAGCATATTCTGCATGATTTGATTAAATGTCATTATGGTTGATTTGTATTGCATCAGTGAATGCAGTGGGCTTTAGAGTAATACCGATTGCATTAAAAATAGAATAATTATGCGATGTAGGGGTTGCATAATTATAATTCAATTATGGAGAAAAAATTTGTAAAAAAATATGATAAAAACTGAATTCGACATTTTATGTTTTGAAATATATAAAGAAAGCGGATAGTTGAATGATATATCACAATTAGTTGATAAAATTGATTAGATTAAGATATGGAGGTTGATTATGGGCAAGCGAAATATTTTCATAATATTGCTTTTATTATGTCTAATATTCACCCTTCCCAGCATATCGGCATCTGACACGATAGATCCTGGCGGGGGTACTGGCGATAATCTAACTGATATACCTATAAATAATGTTTTAACATTATCTTATCAAGAAGATTCGATCTTAACGGAAGGAGAAGGGACATTTTCTGAATTGCAAGGTCTTATTGATACTTCTAGTGACGGAAAGGTTCAATTAGAAAAAAATTATAAATTCGACCCAACGAAAGATGATGAATCTCTAAAAGAGGGAATCCTTCTAAATAAGAAAATTGAAATTGATGGTAATCAATTCATTATAGACGGAAATAATCAAGCAAGAATTTTCAATATTTCAGGAAGTAATATTATTTTAAAGGGCATTACCCTACAGAATGCCAAATCCAGTGGCAACGGCGGTGCCATCTACTGGTCAGGTCAAGTAGGACTGATGGATAATGTCACATTTGCAAATAACACTGCCGGAGAAAACGGTGGTGCTGTATTTTTAATACATAACGAAAACACTAAAGTAAAGAATTCAAAATTCATTAATAACTCTGCAGGAATAAACGGTGGAGCTATTGAATGGTCTCAAGGTGCAAAAAACGGAGAGATAGATAATGTAACTTTCATAAACAATACTGCTAAACGTAGTGGTGGTGCTGTTTATTGGTATGGAAACAAAGGAACAATTAAAAATGCTGTCTTTGAGAATAACACAGCTCAAGGAAAAGTTTTATATGCTAATCCATATGGTGAATTAACTACTGGCGGCCATGGTGGTGCTGTAATATGGACAGGTGCTGATGGTCAGATTAAGAATTGTAATTTTAGTTTAAATAATGCTTCTAATAATGGTGGAGCAATATTTATGCAGGGAAGTTCAGATGGTGACTGTAAAAATATGACTTTGGAATCATGTATCTTTGAGGATAACTATGCTGGTGTCAATGGTGGTGCTGTTGACTGGAATAGAGGGGCTCATGATTCAACATTGAAGAATTCAAAATTCGTAAACAATACCGCTAAACGTAGTGGTGGTGCTGTTTACTGGTATGGAAACAAAGGTTTAATTGAAAATGTAGTTTTTGATAATAATAGGGCACAGGGTCTTGTTCAGGCTAATAACTCCTATGGCGTATTGACTTATGGTGGCCATGGTGGTGCTGTGATGTGGACCGGTGCTGACGGAAACATTGAAAATTGTAACTTTACTTTAAATAATGCTTCTAATAATGGTGGGGCAGTATTTTTGCAAGGAAGTGTAGATGGGCCATGTGAAAACATGACTTTAAAACTATGTAACTTTATGGATAACATTGCTGGTGCTAACGGTGGAGCTATAAACTTCTTTACAGGCTCTCACGACTCAGAAATCGAAAACTGTAAATTTATCAATAACGCAGCTTATGATGCAGGCGCATTATTGTGGAATGGAATCAAGGGTAGGGTAATAGATTCAGAATTCATCAACAATACTGCTTTAGACGATGGTGCCGCAATATTCTGGGAAGGAAATAAAGGATTAATCGAAAATATAAATTTTTATAACAACACTGGTAAGAGCTTCAATACCTCCAGTTCAAGAGGAGGAGCAATCTGTCTAACCGGTGATGAAGTAATTATAACCAAATCAGAATTTACACTAAATCGTGTCTTATTCAGCACTGATGCTGAAGTTAACAAAACAGATGGTGGTGCTATCTTTGTAACTGGAAACTATGTAAATATTACCGATTCAACATTCAATGAAAACAATGCAGCTAACTTGGGCGGATCAGTTTATATCATCGGTAACAATACATTAATCGATAACTGTAACTTTGAAAAATCAGAAGCAGTATACGGTTCAGTAATTTATGTAGAAGGAGATAATGCTACTGTTGACAAATCCAACTTTACAAATAACTATGCACTCGAGGATGGTGGTGCAGTATTTGTAGAAGGTGAAGACTGTAAAATATTAAACTCTAAATTTAATGAAAACACTGCCGGAGACGATGGTGGTGCAATCATGTGGAAAGGTGACGGAGGAAGCATTGAAAACATTGTCTGTGAAAATAATCAGGGATTAAGTCAAAATAAATCCAGTTCCAGAGGTGGGGCAATTTGTCTTACAGGTTCCAATGTCGCTGTTTCAAAATCTAAATTTAAACATAACGCTGTCATTTATAATGATGGTGCCGATGAAAACAAAATTGATGGTGGAGCTTTATTCATCACAGGAAATCACGTAAACATTACTGACAGTGAATTTGATAACAACAATGCCTTCCATTATGGAGGTACAATTTACCTGCTTGGTAATGATAATGATGTTTTAAATTGTAAAATAGAAAATTCCAAAGCCCAAAACGGTGGTGGGGTTTTCATAGAAGGAAATAATGGAACAGTATCAGGTAATTTCAAAAATATCGAAGCTGCCTCATTGGGCGGTTCAATATATATTCAAGGTTTAAATGCAAAGGTAATAGATTCAACTTTCGAAAAAAGCACAGCTAAAGGTGATGGCGGCGGTGCTATTTACATCAGAGGTAATTATGCATCCATTGAAGGCTCAAGCTTTTATCAAACTTATGCAAATACTGTAGATGCTGCAAAAGGTGGTGCAGTATTTGTGTATGGTGACTATGCTAATGTAAATGGTTCCAGCTTCAGAGAATCCACTTCAAAATCTCATGGCGGATTTATCTATATTGACGGTAAGGATGCAACTTTAAGTGATTCCACATTCGATAAGGGGATTACTCAGAAAGGTAATGGTGGAGCCATTTACGTTAATAAGGACAACACTGTTATTTACAATTGTGTATTTAGTAATTCCAAATCTGAAGCAGGTCAAACCGGAGCAGTTCACTTGGCAGGTAAAAATGCATTAATCAATCACTCTTCATTCAATAAAAACGAAGCTAAAAAAGAAGGGGGAGCACTTTTCACTGCCGGTGGCGGTGCACTTGTATTTAATTCCAATTTCACATCCAACACTGCCACAACTAATGGTGGTGCTATTCATTGGACTGGTGGCCATGAAAACGACCAAGTTATAGGTTGTTACTTTAAAGATAACACTGCTAAACAAAATGGTGGTGGTATTTATTGGGCTGTGCCGAGTGGTGAAATGGGTAATGCATTTATTAAAGATTCTACATTCATTAACAGTAAGGCATATTCAAAACATGGAGGTGCAATTTTTATAGCTAAGAGTAATGAAACAGTTGTGGATAATTGTATTTTCATCAAAAACCAAATTGCCGGAAAGTCAGGTGACGGCGCTGGAATTTATGCTGGAGTAGATACTGCAGGTTCTGTAAACTTATTAGTGAACCGTTCAACATTCATTGATAACACTGCAAAATCTGGTGGTGGAGCTATTGCTTCCCAATATCAAAACACCCAAATACTTAATTGTAATTTCAGTGGAAATTCGGGCAGTTTTGGTGGATCAGTTGTTATTAAAAGGGAACAAGCTACATCTGCTAACATTGAGGGTTGTATTTTTGAAAATTCCGAAAGTCTCTCTACTCATAACTATGGTGTTGGTGGTGGGGCATTATTCTTGACTATCAACAATATCAATGTAACTGACTGTCAGTTTACAAATTGCAGTTCTGCTGTAAAAGGCGGTGCCATATCATGGGGAGGTCAAAATGGTATATTATCTGGATGTACATTTGTAAATTGCAGCTCTTCAGGTGAAGGTGGTGCAATTTATTCAGGTTATATGAAATTCACTGCTGCTAGTGGTTCACAAACTGAAAAAACTGGTCAAAACTGTATATTCACTGATTCTTCATTTGTCAATTGTTGGTCTTCAACAATCGGTGGAGCCCTATGCCTTAACAGTAAAGTGAATACTAAGGAAGTAAGCAATTTGAATATTAGTGGCTGCAGTGCGGCTGAAGGTGGAGCAATATATATAAACTCTAAAGTTTTAAACCCAATTAAAAATTTAAAAATAAGCGGTTGTGAAGCTTCACAAAACGGTGGAGCAGTATTCATTAATAGTAATATCAATGTTGCTATAAGCGATTCAGAAATTTCAGCTAACAAAGCAAATTACGGTGGTGGATTCTACTTAAATAAGGGTGCTGCAGACATAACTAATGTGGATATAACTCATAACAATGCAACTGCAGGTTCAGGAATCTACTTTGCCGGAAACTATAATACATACACAAATCTGGTTAATGTGGTTCTTTTGGATAATCAGGCTCATTCAGATAAATTTGAAAACATGGAGTTAACATATGATGATACAACCAATATAGTGGAAGTTTCAGGTATATTCTATGGATTAGATCGTCTAATCAATGCAATTGAATTTGCAGAGGATTGTAATCCTAAAGTGAACTATCAAGGCATAACTTATTTGAATGAAAATGGAATCGTAACAAGTCCATCAGCTCCTGGCAGAAGCCTGGCTGAAAGAGGAATTAACATAACTGTTGAAGGTTATGTGGATGATGTTTTAGTTGCAAACAGTACAGTTAAAACAGATGAAAATGGTGAATTTAAATTTGATATTAGTAAAGAATTCGTAACATCAGTTAAAATCAGAGTTTACCATCAGGATGATACATATTACACTTATCTTTATGGTGGAGACTATATCAGAACATATACCATTGTGGATATAATCGTTGATGATATTAATGCAACCGACAAAGCAGTTGTCAAAGTCAACCTAAAACAGAAAGACGGAACTCCAATGACAGGTCCTGTTACAGTATGGTTTAATGATACATTCATGATGGATATGGACATTGTAAACGGTGTTGCAACAAAAGAAGTAGATTACTACTTGGTATCAGGAGATTATGTTGCAAAAGTGCAATATAACGGTACAGATAGTTTTGCAGGTTCAATAAACAATGACACATTCAAGGTCTATAAGGTTCCATCCAAAGTAATCATTAATCCGATTACCAATGTTACCTATAATTCAGACATTGTTGTGAACTATAATGTTTTAAATAGAACAACCGTAACATATGTTGTAAAAGATAAAAACGGAAATGTCGTGCGTGAGGTGACAACTCCTGTATCCGGAAATAGCATAACATTATCCAATTTAGCCAGTGGAAATTATACAATAACTATATTCAATGCAGAAAATGAAACCTATTCCAAATCCAATTCTACTGCTAAATTTACTATAAATAAAGCTAGTTCCTCTGTTAACGCTCCTGATGTTGTTGAAATCTATGGAAGTAATCCTGTCATTTCAATTCATTCAGTAAATGCTACAACAGTCAATATTGTTGTAAAAAATATAAATAATGTTGTTTACTCTAATGCGACAGCTGATGCTAACGGTAATATTGTTTTGCCTATTTTGAATGTTGGAGAATATACTGTCAGCTTAACAACCAATGTTGATGGTAATCATACTTCAGTTTCAAATACCTCTAAACTAACAATCAATAAAGCACCGTCAAGTGTTACAATCAATCCGATTACCAATGTAACATTTAGCGTAAGTAATGTTGTAATCAATTATAATATTGTAAATAGAACACAAAATGTTGAAATAAAAGTAATAAATACTGATACAGGCAGAGAAGTCAGTATACCTTTATCAAATATAACTGCAACTGCTATTACTCTTGGTGGATTGGCAGCCGGCAATTATAAGGTAAACATTACAAATAATGAAAATCAATACTATCTAAAATCTAGTGCATCCGCTAAATTCCATATAAGTCCAATTACTTCAAATATTACCATAGACCCAGTTACTAATGTAACTTATGATGGAGAGGTAGTTGTCAATTATAAATTGGAAAACGGTTATGATGTTATAATTAAAATTACTGGAAGAGATGAAGATAATAAAGATTTTGAATGGGTTGTTCCTCATGAAAATATTACACAAACTGAAAATCAGTTAATTATTAGAGGTTTGAATGCTGGTAATTATACAGTTACTATTACACACCCGAATACTGAAAACATTACTGGTGATAGTGAATCTCAAGACTTTACTGTTGGTCGTGCAAAATCCAAAGTTACAATTACTGAAATAAACAATGCAACTTATGGAAATGATGTTGTAATTAAATATACTGTTGAAAATAAGACCACAATCGAAGTTGTCGTTACAACTAAAGATCATACAGTAACAATTCCAAGCAGTAAAATTGATTTATCAGTCGAAAATATTGTTAAAATCAAAGATTTAGAAACTGGAGAATATGAAATAACAATTACAAACAAGGAAAGTAAAAACTATATCGGATCAGAAGATATCGGATTATTCAGAGTGTCTTCATATCCAACAACATTGGTTCTAACTGCAGATGATGTGTATGTTGGAGATAAAGTTATATTGAAAGCTATTGTCACTGGTGTTGATGGATATCCGGTTAATGGTATTGTAAGTGTAATATACAATGGAACACAAAAAGACATTGAAATAAAAAATGGTAAAGGAAATATATCAATTCCTAATTTAGATGCAGGTCATTATGTTGTAAGTGGAGTATTCCATGCTACTGGCATATATCTTAAATCTGAAGGCGGTACAACCTTTGATGTAAAACGTTATGGAACAACATTGGAATTAAAAGATGTTAATGTTTATGTTGGTGATGAGGTTGTTGGTAGTGTTGTTATTCCGGTTTCTGATGCTGGTCGTTATGTTGTTAGTGGTATTTTTGCTGAGAATGAGTATTATCTTAAGTCTGAGGACCGTGCTGATATTTTGATTTCTAGGTATCCTACTACTTTGGAATTGAAGGATATGACTGTTTATGTTGGTGATGAGGTTGTTTTAGAGGCTGTTGTTACTGGTGTTGATAAGTATCCTGTTAATGGTGTTGTTAATGTAGTTGGTACTAGAAGTAATTATACTATTAATATTGTGATGGTAGTGTTGTTATTCCGGTTTCTGATGCTGGTCGTTATGTTGTTAGTGGTATTTTTGCTGAGAATGAGTATTATCTTAAGTCTGAGGACCGTGCTGAAATCATTATTTCAAAATATCTATCCAATTTGGAAATTAGTATCAATGATGTTGAAATAGGGGAAGATGTTTTAATTATAGTTAAAGTCTCAGGTAATGCAAGTGAAGTTCCTAGCGGATTTGTTACAGTTAGCATTAACCATAAAGATTATAGAATTAACTTAACAAATGGTGAAGGAAACGTTTCAATTGAAGGATTAGGAGCAAATTATTATGTTGTAAGTGGAATCTATTCTGGAGATTCCATATATAATAATGCTGAATCATTAACTAATGTAACTGTTTCAAAACACAAAACCAACTTAATTATCGAAACTTCCAATATTACAGTTGGAAAAGATGAAATAATTAATTTAACTATCGTTGATGTTAACTATAATCCAGTAAATGCTAATGGTTATGTTATTCTACAGGGAAAACACCAAGAATACAATATAACAATTACAAACGGTATCGGAAGTCGAACTTTCAAAGATTTACCTGCAGACCAATATATTGTAACTGGTATTTACTATGGTGATGACAATTATCTCAAATCAGATAATAATGCAATTTCTTCATTTACTGTAGATAAACATCCATCTTCAATTATTATCAACATTAATGATTCTAAAGTTGATGACATGGTAATTGCAGAAGTAATTCTTTCTGATGGAGCTTCTGGAAATGTAACTCTTTCATTGGGAGGAATTGAATATAATTTAACTGTCGAAAATGGAAAAGGTTCTAGAAATCTTAGAGTATTGTCTGTTGAAAACAATTATATTGTTACAGGTATTTACTACGGTAATGATTATTATGCAAAATCAGATAATAGTACTGAGTTTAGCGTAAGCAAATATCCTTCTGAAGTTGAAATAGATATGGAAAAAGATGAATATCTTTTATCAGAACTTATTCAGATTACTGTTAAAGTTAAAGATGGAGCAACAGGTACAGTTACATTAACTGTCGGCAATGAAAATAAAACCTTAGAATTAAATAATGGTGTTGCAACTTGGTCAGTTTCAGGATTACCTGTTGGTAGATACTCAGTTTCTGCTTTATACAATGGAAATTATAAATTCAAAACAAATGGTACAAGTAAATCATTTTCAGTTGGTACAACAGCAGGATTTGATGTTGAAATTGTTGCCTCTGCCAATAATATTAAAGTGGGCGAAACTGTATACATTAATGTCAATGTTACTGGTAATTCTGATACTCCTAAAGGAAATATATCTGTTTTAATAAGTGGAAATACATATCATGGAAAATTAAATGAAAATGGATCTGTTACAATTGAGGTAACTGATTTAAATCCAAAGGAGTATACTGCTATAGTTACCTATTCTGGTGATGTTAACTACTCCGCTAATTCAACTAATGTTTACTTTACTGTTTCCAAATTGCCTTCACAACTGAATGTTAGTGTAGAATCAATCTATGTGTTGGATTCTGCAAATATAACTGTTAAAGTAAATGATAAGGCAACAGGAAATGTTTCAGTAATGTTAAATCATCAAAATTATACAATAGAGCTTTCTGATGGTTCAGGATATAAATTAATTCCTAATTTGCCTGCTTCACTAGAACCTTATCTTGTTGAACTAACATATTTGGGAGATAATAATTTTGATAAATCTTCAAATAGTACTCAGTTCTTTGTTAATAAATATCTGCCTACTGTAATTGTCGATGCTAAAGATATTATGATAGGTCAGGATGCAAATATTACAATTAAGGTTATTGGTAATGCAATTGTAAATGCAACTGGTGAAGTTAGTTTTGTATTGGACGGTAAAAACCATACTGTTAAAATTAATAATGGTGTAGGAAATATAAGTATTTCTAATTTAAATGAAAATTTGTATGTTATTTCAGTAATTTATTATGGTGATAACATTTACATGAAATCCGAAGGAGAAATTTCATTTAAAGTAAGTAAATATCCTTCTAAAGTATTAATAACAGTTCCAGAAATCAAAGTTGGTGAAAACTTAACAATCAACATTTCCATTGAAGGAAATGATGATGTTAATGCAACAGGTGAAGTTGATATATTCATAGATGGAAAACATTATCTTGTGGATATAATTAATGGAAAAGGTTCTATCAATAATATTACCAATTTAAAAGCTGGCAAATATGATTTCACTGTAATATATTATGGTGATGATAATTATATTAAATCTGAAAATGGATCTGTTGCAATTGTAAATTTACACACACCAAACATTACAGTAAATGTAACTAACATCAAAGTTGGTGAAACAGAATATGTGAATATTACTGTAAATGGAGGTACTGATGTACCTACTGGTGAAGTTAACTTTATGATTAATGGTAGTGAAGTTGACATTATGATTAATGGTAAAGTTTATTCTGGATTGTTGGATGGTAATGGTACTGCTGTTATTCCTGTTAGTGACTTGCCTGCGTCTGATGGGCCTTACATTATTGAAGCGATTTATTATGGTGATGATAATTATGATAAGGTTACCGGTAATGGATCATTTAATGTGTCAAAAAGCACTCCTGATGTAATTATCAATGTTGATAATATTGATTTAGGCGAAATTGCTGAAGTAACTATTATTGTAGCAGATGGTGATGCAACAGGACTTGTTCAAGTATACTGTAACGGAATTTCTCAAACTATCGAATTAGCAAATGGTATAGCTTCATTTAACATTTCTGATTTAACTACTGGTAGTTATTATGTTGAAGTTGACTATTTAGGAGATTATAAATACAATAAAAACAGAAATGAATCATTATTTACAGTTGGTTATATAACTCCTAAAATTGAAATACAAGTTAATAACATAACTTACGGTGAAAAATCAAACATTACAGTTAAAGTATCTGACAATGCAACAGGAATTGTAACTATTTCTGTTGGTGATAGAACTTATGATGTTAATTTAACCAATGGAACTGCAAATCTCATTATCGATGATTTGGATGCTGGTGACTATGTTGTAACAGCAATATATCGTGGAGATGACGGTCATAATTCTGTTAGAAATACAGAAGAGTCTATTGTTGCAAAGGCACAATCTTCTATTGGTGCCAATGACACAGTTGCAGACTATGGCAATCCAATTGACATTCCTGTTGAATGTCAAAATGCCAGTGAAATTACCTATAAAGTAATGGATCAAGACGGAAATGTTGTTGGCCAAGGAACAATGAAAGCAAATGAAACAATAATTGATTTAATCTTGGATGCTGGTAATTATACTGTTGAATTAACAACTATTGCTGATAAAAACCATGTACCGGCAACAACAAGTGTGAACTTAACAGTAAACAAAGTCAAACCAATTATTACAATTGAAGTCGTTGATATTTGGTATGGTGAAGTGGAAGTTTTAAATGTAACTTCAAATATTCCTGGAACTGTTAACGTAACTGTTAATGGTGTAACAGAAACTTTAGAACTTAATGGTGAGGTAAAAGACAAACTATTCGCTGCTTTAATCTATGTATTGGGCGTAGATTACAAAGCAACTTGGAATTTACATAATTTGGCTGTTGGCCAATATCCTGCATTTGCAGTATTCAACGGTAATGAAAACTACGAAAGCGTTAACACTTCTGATGTATTCAATGTTTATGCTGCAGATACTTCCGTAAATGCCACATGTGCTGATATTGAATATGGTCAAAATGCTACAATAATTGTTGAAGTAGCTCCAAGTGATGCAACAGGTAATGTAGTTGTTGAAATCGACGGTAAAAACTATACTGCAATAGTTAATGACGGAAAAGCAACAATAACAATTCCTGGTTTATCCGAAGGAACAAAAACCGCAAAGGTATATTACTCCGGTGATGAAAATCATAATCCAAGTGAAACACAAACACGCTTCAATGTGGGAAGGGCATCCACTGACCTCAATCTTACTAGTCAAAACATTTATGTAGGTGAGGATGAAACCATTGTTGTTGAGTTGCCTGATGATGCAACAGGTAATGTGACAATAATTATTGACGGAGAAAAATATATCGCAAATGTTAAAGAAGGTAAGGCTACATTTAATGTTAAAGGTCTTAAAGCAGGAGAATATGATATTGTAGCAATATATGATGGAGATAATGAATATCTTCCTGCAAATAGTACTGCTAGGTTTAAAGTATCAAAATACTCTTCAAATGTAGATGTGACTGCACCTGATATCAAAGTAACTGAAGAAGGTAAGGTCGTCGTATCTGTCCCTAAAGATGCAACAGGTACCGTAACAATTACTGTAAATGGTAAACATTACATTGCAGCTGTTAAAGATGGTATGGCTACATTTGAAATTAATGATCTCAAAGCCGGAAAATATACTATTGTAGCCGAATATAGTGGAGATGACTATTATTCAGGTTCTGTTGGAGATGGTCATTTTAAAGTAACCAAATTCAAACCTGAAGTAGATGTAAATGCACCTGAAGTTAAAGTGACTGAAGATGGTAAGGTCGTTGTGTTCCTCCCTAAAGATGCAACAGGTACCGTAACCCTTGAAATTGATGGTAAAAAATACACTGCTGCCGTTAAAGATGGAAAAGCTGTATTTTACATACCTAATTTAAATCTGGGTGACCATGCAATTAAAGTGACATACTCTGGTGATGACAAATACTCATACATCTCTACTGATAGCGACATTGTTGTTGTTGATGACAAAAACGGAACACATGAAAATCAGTATCAAAAAGAGGAATCTTCCTCTAAATGTATTGATTTATCAAACTATCCTACAGGCAATCCGATATTAATCTTATTGTTGATATTGATGACTGTAGGAACAACACAAATAGGAAGATATAGAAAAAAATAGTCTTCTAGGTATTACTCGCTTTAGAAGATAATTTTCTTTATCTTCTAATTTTTTATTTTTTTTTCAAAAATTTTTAACAATATTATACTTGATGGATTAATTGATTATTTTAAGGATAAATTCTAAAAACTATTTTTAAAAGTTGTGTCCTTTAAAATTTTAAAAGAAGTTGTAAAAAACAATTATTTTTAACTGATAAATCTATATCAAAAATAAAAAATAGAATTAGAAGCTGAGTTCATCAGCATCTATTACTTGAATAGTCATCTCTTTAACAAATTCTTCACTTTCTTCACCAAAGTTTAAAAAGTGTGGTGAAGCCATATGTCTTTTTAAAGCGTCTAAAGATTCCCATTTTTCAACAAATGTTAAACTGTCGCCTTCGATTGGTTTGAGTAATTGATAATCAATGTTACCTTCTTCAAGTAAAGATTCATCGATTAACTCTTTTGAAACTTCAATTATACTATCTTGGCAACCTTCTTTAGGTTCGATATTTGCTAAAACTAGTATGAAATCCATGTTATTCACCAAAAACTTATTTATATTTTTTAATACTTAAAAATTGCCTTTTGTAAAAAATATATTTCAACATATTTTTCCAAAAATACATTAATTAAAAAACAGATATATAATTATAACTAAATTTTGGAGAAAAATGATGATATATTCAACAGAAATTGAAAATATGTGTCTTGTTCGCAAAGGTGCAAATCATGACCCTGCTCCAATTCCTGAAGAGGGAAAATGGGTAAAGGCAAAACAGATAACTGATATTTCAGGTTTTACTCATGGTATCGGATGGTGTGCTCCGCAACAAGGATGCTGTAAATTAACATTGAACGTTAAGGACGGAATTATTGAAGAAGCATTAGTTGAAACTTTAGGTTGTTCCGGTATGACTCATTCAGCTGCAATGGCTGGTGAAATTCTTGTTGGAAAAACAATCCTTGAAGCATTGAACACAGATTTGGTCTGTGATGCAATCAACACTGCAATGCGTGAATTATTCTTACAAATTGTTTACGGAAGAACCCAGTCTGCATTTTCAGAAGGAGGTCTTCAGATTGGTGCGGGACTTGAAGACTTGGGAAAAGGTCACAGAAGCCAAGTTGGAACAATTTACTCAACAAAAGAAAAAGGTCCAAGATACTTGGAACTCACAGAAGGTTATATAACAGAAATAGGTCTTGATGAAGATGATGAAATTATAGGTTATAAATACATTAACCTTGGTGTAATGCTTGATCAGATTAAAGATGGTGTTGACCCAATGGAAGCGATAGACAATGCTACAGGCCAATATGGAAGATTTGATGATGCCGCCAAAAAAATAGATCCAAGGAGTGAATAAAATGAGTTTATTTGAAAGTTATGAAAGAAGAATCGACCAGATCACTCCAGTTTTGGAAAAATATGGTATAAAAGATCTCCAAGAAGCAAAACAGATTTGTCTTGATAAAGGTTTTGACCCCTATGAAATTGTAAAAGGTGTTCAGCCAATCTGTTTTGAAAACGCATGCTGGGCATATACTCTTGGAGCAGCAATTGCAGTAAAAGAGGGTTGCACAAAGGCTTCAGATGCTGCAAAGGCAATAGGTGAAGGTCTTCAGGCATTCTGTATTCCTGGAAGTGTTGCCGATGACAGACAGGTTGGTTTAGGTCATGGAAACCTTGCATCAATGCTTTTAAGTGACGAAAGTGAATGTTTCGCATTCCTTGCAGGTCATGAAAGTTTTGCAGCTGCCGAAGGTGCAATCGGTATTGCAAACTCTGCCAATGAAGTAAGAGAAAAACCATTAAGAGTTATCTTAAACGGTCTTGGAAAGGATGCAGCATTAATCATATCAAGGATAAACGGATTTACTCATGTTGAAACTGAATTCGATTACTTTACAGGAGAAGTTAAAGTAGTCAAAGAAAAAGCATATTCCGACGGTGAAAGGTCAAAAGTAAGATGTTACGGTGCTGATGATGTGCGTGAGGGTGTAGCAATCATGCATTTGGAAGGTGTTGATGTATCAATTACTGGAAATTCAACAAATCCTACACGTTTTCAACATCCTGTAGCAGGAACATACAAAAAAGAATGTATTTTACAGGGCAAAAAATACTTCTCAGTTGCTTCAGGCGGAGGAACCGGAAGAACACTGCACCCTGATAACATGGCAGCAGGACCGGCTTCCTACGGTATGACAGACACTCTGGGAAGAATGCACTCAGATGCTCAATTTGCAGGTTCATCTTCCGTACCGGCTCACGTGGAAATGATGGGACTTATTGGTATGGGAAATAATCCGATGGTTGGAGCATCAGTTGCTGTAGCTGTTGCTGTTGAAAAAGCTATGAAAAAATAGGGAAAACATTCCCTTTTTTTACTATTTTTTTATGATTAATTAAGAAGGTATGATAATTTGAGTACAATGTGGGGATTGACTGTAAGGGGAATCTGTGAATTCAATGAAAAGTTTTTGCTCCTTAAGGTCAGATCAAAATCAGCTCATGATGCAGGAAAATGGGAAATTCCTGGCGGCAAAGTCAAAAAATGCGAATTTTTTGATGAAGCACTTAAAAGGGAATATTTTGAAGAAACAGGTCTTGAAATTGATATCAAATCATTATATAATGTTGTAAGAAACGATTATACTGCATGTAAAACATCAGAAGAAGTCAAATCAATTCAACTGATTATGAAAGTTACATGTGATAGTGAAGATGTTAAAATAAGTGAAGAACATGATGAATTTGGTTGGTTTGATATGGATGAAGTCGAGGAGATGATTTCAAAGGATTTATTGACTCCTCCTGCCGTAAATGCTTTTAAAAATTAAATAAAATAAAAATTATTCAAGATTCAAAATCTTTGAAGCGTTCTGCCAAAGAATTTGTGATCTTTCTTTTTCTGTTAAATCAATTTTATTGAAATAGTTCATTTCACTAACGGATTCCCACATAGGATAATCTGTTCCCCATAAGACTTTATCTGAACCATATGCATGAATCAAATCCAAAGCGGTTTCAGGTGATAGTGCATATAAGCTGGAACTTAAATCAACATATAAGTTCGGTGTGCCTGCCAGCTTTTCTGTTGCTTCTTCCCACATGCTCCAGCCTGCAAAATGTGCACCTATGAAAGTTATATTGGGAAATTTATCTAAAAATGGTTTAATTTGTTCTGGATTGGAATAATTGTATCTAAAGTCTCCACAGTGAACAAGCATAGGGACTTTTCCTTCATTTACTACTGCACCTATTTTAAATGCACGCTCTTCATTCATTGCAAACCTTTGAAAATCAGGATGAAGTTTAACACCTTTAAGTCCAAGTTCAATTAAATAATCAAAGTCGCCCTGAATGTCCTCACTGTCAGGGTGCAATGTTCCAAAACCTGTAAATATATCAGGATGTGTGTTTACAGCATCTGCAATAAATTCATTGATTGATTTTACCTGTTTAGGTGTGGTTGCAACTGAATGCACGAGATAATGGGTTACTCCTACTTCATTCCCGTCCCTTATCAAATCATCTAATTTTCCATTTAATGACATGTCCAAGTCGTAAAAATCTCTTATTCCAAGTACTGCTTTATCTGCTATTTTTTCAGGATAAATATGACAATGTGCATTTACGATTTTCTGCATATAATTAAACCACCTTATAATAATCTAACATAATGTTTGATTTTCATCTAATATAATACTTAATATTGATGAGTTTTTTGTTGAGTTGTATAATATCTAATATGAGGCATTTTAGAAATCAATATAATTTTTCACCGCTGTACTCATTTTCTTCAGTGTATATTCTAATCAGCCTGTCAATCAAATCATCATACATTAACCTGTGACCTACTGCTCCTCCGTTTGGAATTTTAACATTATTCAAACTCAAATCTGAAAATTCTCCGCTGTTGTTAATGATATACCACATTCCGTGAGGTGTGTATATGAAGAGTTCTCCTTCTCCCTTTATAAAACCATTTTTAAAACTGTCATTGGGGTCATACATTTTGGTTGAGTGAACAGCAAGTCTTGAAAGGTCCTGTTCTGGTCTTGTTCCTCCCTTTTCAAAAAGCATTTTCAGCCATTCATATGACTGGTCAATAAGATTTGACTTTTTAATTGGATCTGCAAAAGCTTCCTTTACTTTGTTTTGCCTTTTTTCAAGGGTATTTGTAATTCCAAGTATTTCTTCTACCTTGGAAACATCCTTTTCAAGGCACCTCCATCCTTCAGGTCTTCCGGTTACCTGGACGTTGCCTTCTACAAAATCCATCCTTTTGAATTGTCTGAAATAGGGTTTTACTTTTTCAAATTCTTCATCTGGAATTCTTTTGTTGAGTCCGTATAGGTACCCGTATTCATTAGCGTCATAACATTTGCTTTCCATTTTCAATTCATCATCTTGCATAATATCATCCATTAAATTATATTAAATTTGTTCTAATAATTTAAAGTATTGTTTTTAGTAAGTTATTTTTATAAAAAGACACAATATATTATTATGGTTAAAGTAAGTATTATGGGAGCAACTGGAGTAATAGGTAAGAATGTTGCATTTACCCTTGCAAGAGCAGATACAGTAGATGAAATTGTATTTTTTGCTCGTGAGCAAAGTGTCGAAAAGGCACGAGGTGAAACATTTGATATGTATGATGCACTGGCTGCAGAAGATATTGACTGTAGGCTGACTCCTTCTTCAGATTATGAAGATTTAAAAAATTCAGCTATTGTGCTGATTACTGCAGGAATTCCCCGAGAGGAAGGAATGAACAGGCGTGATTTGGCAATTCCTAATGCTAAAATTGTAGATGAATATGCAAAACAGATTGCTGTTCATGCTCCTGATTCAATAATTTTGATTGCAACAAATCCTGTTGATGTAATGACTACTGTTGCATATAAATCATCAGGATTTCCGAAATCCAGAGTAATAGGAATTGGAAATCACTTGGATTCTCTAAGGTTGAAAGCATATTTCTCAAAACATATCAACATTAACAGTTCTGAAGTACATACACGTGTTATAGGCGAGCATGGGGATCACATGGTTCCTCTTTTAAGTTCAACTACTATTGGTGGTATTCCACTAAAGTATTTCGCCAAATCTGTTGATATGGAAGTTCCAAGACTTGTTAAGAGACTTAAAAAAGCAGGTAACACTATAATATCTAAAAAAGGTGCAACAGAATATGGTCCTGCATTCGCTATTTCAAATTTAATATCTACAATAATTACAGATTCACATAAAATTCTGACAGTTTCAAATTACCTGGAAGGTGAAATTGGAGATATTTATGATGTGTCAATTGGTGTTCCGGCAGTACTTTCTAAAAACGGTATCGCCATGATTGTTCCGATTCATATGAATGATTTTGAAGAGCATGAATTCAGAATTGCTGCTAATGTAATAAAGGAAACTACTGATGAAGTATTAAAATCTCTGAATGAGTAATGACATATCTGAAATTGTATTTTGTAGATGATATTGATGATTAATAATTTTATTAAGAAATGGACTGAGTCAAGTCTTATTTTAAAGATTATTATAGGATTGGTCATCGGGGCGATTTTAGGAGTTCTGGTTCCTCAATGGAATTTTATAGGATTTCCCGGAAAACTATTTGTAAGTGCTCTTAAAGCTATAGCTCCACTTTTAGTTTTTGTTTTGGTAGCTTCTGCTATTTCAAAAGCCAAAAGTGGTATTGCATCAAGATTTAAAACGGTCATAATACTTTATTTATTCAGCACATTTCTTGCTGCTGTAGTGGCTGTCCTTGGCAGTTATTTATTTCCTGTTACCATACATCTTTCAGGTGCAAGCACAGCTGCTGCCCCGGGAGGTCTCGGGGAAGTCATGTCCAATATGATTTTGGAAGTATTTTCCAACCCTATACACCTCTTGGCTGAAGGCCAGTATCTGGGAATACTGTTCTGGTCTATAGTTTTTGGTATTGCACTTAAATCTGTTGAAAGCGATACCACTAAAACAGTTTTGGTTGAATGTTCAGAAGCAGTTACTAAAATAGTGCGTGGAATTATCCAGTTTGCGCCGATAGGTATTATGGGTCTGGTGTTCACTTCAGTTTCTGAAAGCGGATTAGGGATATTCACACAATACGGTCAGCTAATATTATTGATTGTGGGATGCATTGCAGTTGTTGCTTTTGTAACCGATCCTGTGTTATCAGCTATTCTTACCCGCAGAAATCCATATCCATTAGTCTTTACATGTCTTAAGGAAAGTGGTATAACAGCATTTTTCTCAAGAAGTTCAGCTGCAAACATTCCAATTAATATGCAGTTATGTGAACGTTTAGGTCTTGACAAGGATTTCTACTCAATAAGTATTCCATTGGGTTCTACAATCAACACGGAAGGAGCAGCAGTAACAATTACAGTAATGACACTTGCAGTATGCCATACTATGGGAATAACTGTTCCTATTCCTGTTGCTCTTGCATTATGTCTTATCTCCACATTGGGGGCATGCGGTGCATCAGGTGTGGCTGGAGGATCACTTCTTCTTGTTCCGATGGCTTGTTCATTATTTGGAATCGGTGCAGATGTGTCCATGCAGGCGGTAGCTGTCGGATTTATCATTGGGGTTATCCAGGATTCATGTGAAACAGCCCTTAACTCTGCAGGAGATGCTCTATTTTCTGCAACTGCGGAATATTATGACCGGGCTAAAAGAGGAGAACCTGTAAATTATTTAGGAGAATTTGCAAAATGAAATTGGTTGTTCAAAGAGTAACACACGCAAGTGTGGAAGTTGAAGGTGAAATTACCGGTAAAATCGATGAGGGACTGATGGTTCTTGTTGGTTTTGGAGAAAATGATACGCAAAAGGAAGCAGACTATCTTGCAAGAAAAGTGGCTAAATTAAGAGTATTTCCGGATGAAGACGGTCGGATGAACAAATCTCTTTTAGACATTAACGGCAAGCTATTGCTGGTTCCGCAATTTACTCTATATGGTAAAGTTAAAAAGTACAGGCCTTCATTTCACAGGGCACTGGCTCCTGATGTAGCAACAGAGCTGTTTGATTACTTTGTTGAAAAATGCGGTGAATATGTTGAAGTCCAAACAGGCGTTTTTGGAGCATATATGAAAGTTGATTTGCTCAACAATGGGCCTGTAACAATTTTACTTGAAAAGGAATTTGATGATTAATAACAATATATACATAACATTTAAAAAGTGCTAATATAATAATATAATCATTGGGGGATAATTCATGACTAGTAAAATTACCAAGGCGCAAGAAATTAAAAGGTTAACAACCCCATTGACTTTTAAGAATTCCAAAGCCTATGACTGTGAAGGAAAACTGATAAGCTGCGTTGAAACCTTGTCTGAAATAAAATACATCATCGAGCCTAGGGAAGGCATATTAAATGATGATGAAATAATGCAGTATGCACCGGATTCAAAGGCAGCATCACAGATTAGATTGAACAGGGGCATGGGGGATATGGATGACATGCTTCTTATTCATGAGTCTCTTCCGTGGCTTTTAGGAATATATTATGTAATTTTGATTTGCATTTCAATTTCGGTAATTTTCGCAAGAAATTTTATTTTTGCTTTTATCCTTCTGGTTCTTTTTATACTTCCATTGCTTTATGCATATAGGGTACTGCGTCTTAAAACATATTACAATCCAAAAAGGATATCAAAAACAAAAGACTCTCCTAAAATTAATGTGGATAATGTTAATGTGGAAGCTAGTGATGCATCCAATATCGAATCCCTTAAGGAATATCAAAATGAGATAAACAATCTTAAAGTGATTTTTGAAGTCAAAGAGGATGTTGTAAGACAGTTGATAGAAAAGAGGTTTGCACCTCCTCAAATCACATACGACAAATTCATGAACATGATTGATAAATGCAACAAGCTGTTTTACGCTCAGGCAGATAAAGCATCTGATATAATTAATCTTGCTGCTGAAGACACTCCAAGAATTAGATTAGAAATTGAAAACAAGATAGATGCGATGAAAAGGATTATAGATCAGATTGAAGATTTGACAAATGAACTGGTAATTAATATCAGTTCGGATTCAGACTCACAAGACGAAGTACATGTTTTACTTGATGATATGGAGAACTTGATAGGTTCTGTTAAAGATTATAAAGAGTGATTTAAATGACAAAAAAATGTCCTGAATGCGGAGAATTTGTTCCTGAGGAAGCGCATTTTTGTGCGAATTGCGGCTATGATTTTTTTGACAGTCAGCCTTCAAGAAGTATAAAAAGTGGTGGGGGATTTTTCTCAGATGGAAAAATATTTTTAGTATTAATTGCTATTGTTATAATAGTTGGAGCCGGAGTATTTATTTCCATGGGTCTTGGAAGTCATAATGACACGGCAACTGACAATGCACCCAAACATGAAGTTGACCTGACAATAACTGATGTCAACGGATGGGATAGTAATTCAGGCAAAAAAAGCTATACATTATATACTGAGGCGATATTTAACAAAGTTCCTTCAGATTTAAAGGGATATAATATTAAAACAACTTATATGGATGAAAATGGCACAGAGATAGGTCATGAAACGGAAACCCTGTCTAATGTTTATTATGATTCTGATTATGCTTTGAGTTTTGCACATTACACAACATATAAAAAACCAAATCCTGATCATGTAAATGTTGAAATAATAAAAGATGGAAAAGTTATTGATAATTTTACTTCAAAAATTGATAAAAACGGTATAGATTATTTAAATTAAAGGTGATAGAAATGGCTGAATTTTCATTGGATATAGATGAAATTAAAAATGATGTTGAAACCACCCTTAAAGAGGAAGAAAAAAAATTGGAAAACTCCAATTTAAAAAATCAGGCAGACAGTAATGCTGTTGCAATATTTGACACTGATTTTAACAATCCTCAGGAAAGAGATAATATTTTAAAACCTTTAGACTCCTTCGGATTAACAGACATGTCCAAATCCGCAAGCAGAAATGAAATGCTTGCAACAAGATTTGTTGATTTATCAAAAGGAGGTAAAGATGCGGAAAATATTGGTGAAAAGCTATCTGAATTGGATAAACAAATGAAAGATTTGGATCCAAGCAAAGTGGATTTCGCCAAAAAGGGAATGCTTGGGAGCTTATTGAATCCTGTCAAGAAGTACTTTGAGAAATATGAAAAGGCTGAAGTTGCCATTTCAAACATCATCGAATCACTGGATCACAGCAGTAAAGTATTGCAGAATGACAATACCACACTTTTAAATGAGGAAACCTACTTGAGGGAAGTAACCAATAAATTGATGGCAGACATAGAACTAGGTAAACAGATGGACGCATCAATTGAAGCACAAATTCAGCAAGCTGAAATAAACGGTGTTTCAGATGATAAAATCGCTTTTGTTCGTGAAGAGATACTGTTCCCTTTAAGACAGAGAATCATGGACATGCAGCAGATGATTGTTGTAAACCAGCAAGGAATTATTTCACTTAATGTTATCAGAAGAAACAACAAAGAACTAATTCGTGGAGTATATCGTGCTAAGAACGTGACTGTATCAGCATTAAGAACAGCGGTAATGGTTGCAAGCGCATTATATGACCAAAAGATTGTACTGGATAAGATTAATATTTTAAATGCAACCACTGAAAACATCATCGAAACCACTTCACATATGCTTAAGGAACAGGGAAGCGAAATCCAAAAGCACAGTGCAGAGACAATGATATCTCCGGAAGTCCTTAAGGCATCATTTTCAGAAGCGCTTCAAGCTATTGAGGATGTAAGCACATATAAGGAACAGGCACTTCCTAAAATGAAAGAGACAATTGACTTGTTCAGTGATATGGCAGATGACGGTCAGAAAGTTGTTGATAAATTAGAAACCAACAATAGAAGTATGATTGAATAAAAATGAATGCATTTGATAAGATTAAAAAATCATGGTGGGTAATCCTTTCATTTATAATGTTTTTAAATGGATTCGGATTCATTTACATAGGCGTTAAGTACAGTAACCGAAATTGGATTATGGAAGGCGTTATGTATGAACTGCCATGGTTTATTTATTTAATATATTTCTCAATATTCGGAGGTCCTCAACCGGGCATATCCCATCCTTCATCTCTGATAATCTTATTTGCACTTATACTGTTATTTGTAAGTGTAATAAGGTCTGTTTGGGTTGCAGTTAAGTTATATGATATATATGATAATGAAGAAAAATATACAATTCAGGCAACATCCCTTAACAGTACAAAAGATGTTAAAAATACTAAGGATTCAAACAGCGGAATTGCATGCTGTTTATGCATATTGATAATATTCATAATTTTTGTAATTATTGCGTTGTAGTGATTTTATGAATAAAAAAAGATTAATAACAATAATAATTATTGTATTCCTTGCAGTATCGATTATATATTTACTGCATTATCATCCGGCTCAAAGCGAAGCAACCAAATATCTAGAGGGCAGTGAAAATGTTAGTGTAAAAAACACTACCAATGGAGTGTTGCTTGACGGCAAGGGAAATGATACTGCCATTATTTTTTATCCTGGAGCTAAGATAGATCATCTTGCTTATTTGCCTTTATTTAGTAAATTAGCCAATGAAGGATATGATTGTTTTTTAGTTCAAATGCCGTTAAATTTTGCATTTTTAGCTCCAGATAGTGCTGAGACAATTATAAGCAATACGAATTATTCAAATTATTTTATATCTGGTCATTCTCTTGGGGGTGCAATGGCTTCATCTTATGAGAATTCTACAAATAAAACTGACGGATTAATATTTTTAGCAGCTTATCCTATGGATGAGATATATAAGCCATGCTTGTCTATTCATGGATCAAATGACGGTATACTTAATATGGAAAAATTCAATAAATCAAAGGATTTAATAAAAAATAATTTTACTGAAGTTATCATTAACGGTGGAAATCATGGTCAATTTGCATATTACGGACACCAGACAGGAGATAAGGAAGCCACTATTTCCGCTGAATCACAACAAAACCAAACAGCAAAAGAAATAATTAATTTCATAAACAATATTGTCTCTTGAATATAATTTATTCAGGAGACACCACTTACTTTTTTTAGATAAGGTACATTATTTAAAAGCCACAATATTGCAAAGGAAATCATTAATGTAATCACTACAAATATAGGAATCCAAATTATTGAGTTCTGATGCGGAAAATCAATATACTGTATCATATTCATTTTTAATATATACAGCACAAGATAATGGCAGAGATAAATTCCAAAACTGTATTTGCTAATTGCATTAATAATCCCACCGATTTTTCCGGCTTCAAGTTTTTTAAAGGAATGAGTATTTGAGATGAATTTGACCGTTAGGAAAATAGCAACTGAAATTATTAGTATTTCATATGTAAAGTAACTCAGATATCTGAATGAATTGCTGGCAAGTGAGGTTGGAACCACATAATAACAGACGTATGATGTATATGATAATGCTGATAGAATTGAGAATATTATAACAAGCCATTTTGTCTGGATGTGTGATTCTAAAAAATCACTGTTTACAATGAAATGTCCGATTACTGCATATGCCAGAAAGGATAAGTAATAGCTTAAGAGTGAACGGTTGTATTCAGGGCTGAAAAATTGGAATTGAAAGAGAATTATGTATATTACTGAAATTACTGTTAAAATACTGATAAATTTCTTTTCAAAGCAGTCATATTTCTTGTTTCCAAATTCAACTGCTTTATTTATTATAAATATTCCAATATAGACAATGATAATCATCCAGACAAACCAGAAGGTCACTCCAAGTGTTCCTCCATGACCTAAAAATATGTCTATTGCATTGTCTATATCAATGGACTGTTGGATGTATATGAATGAATATGCAATTGATATTAATGCCCAGAATATGAATGGAATCAATATTCTGGATAATCTTTTTTTAAAAAATATTAACAGGCTATCTTTTTTACCAATAAGCAATGCACCACTTAACATTACAAATATCGGAACACAGAAATCTCTAAAACAATCATAAAAAGCAGTTGTGTAAAAATTAAATGTTCCCATATCATTGACGATATAAGATACTGAGGAATGGCAGAATATGATTCCAATGATTGCCATCGCTCTTAAAAAGTCAAAATAAAAGATTCTTTTAGATTTTTCCATAATTACCATTATAGTTTTTATCATTTATTGATTAAAAATTTTTAGAAAAACCTATTATAGTTAAAATATATACTAATTTTATGATTGGAAATGACTGGGATTTAGCATTAGCTGATGAATTTAAAAAGCAATATTTTTTGAATATATTGGATTTCGTTCAAGAAGAATATGCAACAAAAACCGTTTATCCTCCCTATGAGGACATGTTCAATGCCTTCAAATTCACACCATTAAGTAACGTAAAAGTTGTTATCCTGGGCCAGGACCCCTATCATGAAGAGGGTCAGGCACATGGCCTTGCATTTTCAACCCCTGAGGGAAGACCCATCCCAAGGTCCTTAAAAAATATATTTAAGGAAATCAATCAGGAATATGGTTATCCTATTCCAGAATCAGGATGTCTTGAAAAGTGGGCAGAGCAGGGTGTCTTTTTATTGAATACAGTTTTAACTGTTGAGGCAGGTAATGCAAATTCCCACAGCAAATGTGGCTGGCAGATATTTACGGATAATGTAATCGGAATTTTAAATGAACAGACTCAGCCTATTGTATTTATGTTATGGGGAAAACAGGCCGAAAAGAAAAAAGACTTAATTACTAATCCCAATCATTTGGTTTTGATAACTTCTCATCCGTCTCCTTTTTCTGCAAGGAGAGGATTTTTAGGCTCTAATCACTTCAAATTAGCTAATGAATTTTTAAAGGAGAATAATATTTTAGAAATCGACTGGGGATTGGAATAATGGATTTAAAAAAGATTGTTTTAATCGTAGCTGTAGTATTAATTGCAAGCTTAACGATTAGTATGGTTAGTGCTGATGACTCTTATTCAATCAGCCAGGCAAATATTGATTTGATTGTTTCAAACAATGGTATGCTTCATGTTAAAGAGGCATTTGTATATAATTTTCAAGGCACGTTCAACGGAGTTTACAGGGATGTGCCTTTAAAGGAAGGGGAAAACATTAGTAATATAAAAGTTCATGCTGACGGTGCGTATCCTGTTTTGAAACAGACTGATGAAGATGGTAAAAAACATCTGCAGATTTATCTGTATGCCGATGAGGGCCACACCAAAAAAATCAGTGACTGCAGCGTAACTGTATATATTGAATATGATTTGAAAAATGTTGTAACAGTATTTAATGATGTTTCCGCCCTTCAGTATAAGGTATTGGGCAGTGAATGGGATGTGGATATTGGAAAAGTAACAGGCCATGTGAAACTTCCTAACGGCACAGGAAATGAATTTTACCTGAATCCGAAGGCTTTAACCCAGTCAAGTTCAATGAATGGGGATAAAATTGAATTTACCTCAAATTCCATTTCCAAAGGTAAGATTTATGAACTGCTTGTACTGATGCCCGTAAATGATTTTGCAACATATCCAAACGCTAAACACGTTGATGAAGACGGACGGGAAATGATTTTGAAAAATATGAATGACAGTGTCAATTCAGAAAATTTCTGGAATGGAATTACTTCAATACTTGAAATAATTTCTTTGGCTTTTTTACCTCTTACATTAATAGTAACATATATTTTATATGGAAGGGAGCCTAAGGTGGATTACGACAGGATTTATGAAAGGGAACCTCCTACAGATGACCCTCCTAGTGTTGTCAATGCAATGATTGACAATAAGAATTTTGGAGAGCCGAATATTAGGGGATTCGAAGCAACAATAATGGATCTGATAGACAGAAAGGTATTCAACATCAAAAAGGATAATGAAGATCTGTTAATGACATTTAATGAAGGTGCAGATAATCTGGATTATGGAGAAAAAATTGTCTATAACTGTTTATCAGGCTTTGCAAGTGACGGTGTATTGAATCTCTCAGAACTTGATGACAAGATGGATTCTAGAGTTAATTCATTAAGGTTCGTCAATCAGTTTGACATGTGGAAAGAAGCTGTTGAAATGGAATATTTAAACGATGATATTAAAGACAGGTACTTTGACGACAGGGGAAATACAATTGCAGGATTTGCAGCTCTTGCCGGTTTAGCTGTTGCCGCAATATTTGCAGCAATATTTTTCTTCTTTGAGTTTTCAAGAGGATTCGAGCTTTTTATTGTAGGTCTTATTGTAGGTGCAGCGTCATTTGGAATATTGTATCTTCGTGATGATTTATTCGGAAGATGGACAAAAGAAGGTCGTGTCATATACCTCAAATGGAAAAACTTCAAGAAGTTTTTAAATGATAACAGTTTAATTAACGAACACCCTCCTGAATCAATAGTTATTTGGAAGGAGTACTTGATTTATGGAACTGCTCTTGGCGTAGCTAAAAATGTTGAAAAAGCTATGGACATTCATGTGCCAAGTGTCGACAGATATGACGGTGGAGTATTTATGTATCACCACTACGGTTCCAATACATTTTATCACTGCTACGGCACTGCAAGCAGCAACACTTCAAGCAGCAGTAGTGGCAGTGACAGCTTCGGAAGTTTTGGAGGAGGTTCCGGTGGTGGAGGTGGAGGAGCATTCTAGCTTCTCTAACTAATCACACCGACACTAACACCATTTGTTCCAACAGAAAAAAATGAATGATGTCTATTGTCATTGCTTGGAGAATCATATCTTTGTGATTCGATGGCATTGACAATCTTATAATTTTTGAATTCATCATCTAAAATATCATAGAATTCATCATGTGAATATTTTGAAGGTGATGAGCTTTTTACTATTTCTTTTACTTCTTTTGAAATGTTGTGTCCAATCCATGTGATGTAGTAGAACTCTTCACCGGATGAAAACCAAAGAATGGAATTGTTTGTTCCGTCATGCCTGTCATAATATGTGAAATGGACGGCATCATGGCCGGAAACACTAACCTTTTTTTCAGGGTATTTTTCAAGATAATATCCGTATAGGCTCATAATGTTGGGATTGACATATCTTATGGTAAACACATCAATATCCTCATCTGCTTCATACATGTTAAAGTCGCTTTTGTATGGATTTGCATACTGAGGAGGTATCTTGAAGTTTTCATAGCCTACATTTGCCGTAGTCCAGTTTGACGAATCAATTGCATTTGCCGCATTAATCAAAACAATCAGGGCAAAAAGAAAAATAATAATCTTTTTAGTCATGTTATTAGTATGTGTTAAAGCTATTTAAATAACTATCTCATAGTCCACTTTTCTGTTGTCTCTCATCCTTGAGTCCATATCCACCAGATCATAAACTAAAGGATTTGCAATCAGCATCATCCATATTTCATAGGTGGTTTTAACAAAATCATCGTTAAGCTTAATGTGGTCATGGACAATAGGGCATTCATAGGGAAACTCGGACTCGTCAAATATCAGATGAAACTCTCCCTTTTTGTTCAGGTGAGGTATGAGAGGAAATGTCCTGCACTGAATCGGCCTGATAGACCTGTCACATTTTGGAGGATTTATACATTTTACAAGATAAATCTGACCTTTCCATGAATGAGGATACTTTATTTCATCAGAATCCATATAGTATAGTTCAAAATCAGGGGAATCTTCATACATCAGCTCCTCGCCAGGAAGCAGATATAGTGCAAGCTCCTCATTTCTATAATCTTCAGCATCATAAACGCAGCAAACTTCACCGCAAAGTTTACCGCAGTCAAAATCAACAGGAGTGACACTGTCAAGTCTTTTATAAATCCTTTCAATTGATTTTTTCATTTCATCAGCAGTTATTTCCATAATTTAACTTTTAAACTCAATCCTATTAAAGATTTTGCAAAATATTATATTGCTTTAAAATTAAATAATTAAACAATGACATTGGCCCTCAATATTATTATAGGTAATGCAATATCATTTGTTGCAGGCATTTTCCTTCTTTTAAGCATGTGGGTTAATGATGAAAAGCAGGCATATAAGCATCAGTTTCTAAATGCATTCATATTGATGATTTCATCAGTTTTCTTTTTTTCATGGACCGGCGTAACCACAATGGGAATAGCTGCCGCAAGAAATGCAATGGTATATAATGACAGGCTGACCCTTAACTGGACAATATTTTTCATTGTTCTCTCTGTTGCTGTCGGTTTGATGGTCAATACGATGGGGATTATTGGATTGCTTCCGATTATGGCAATTGTACAGATAACAATCTGCAACTATACTCTAAAGAATATCAAATGGATAAAGCTCAGTTTCATAGTCAATGGAATATTTTATATTATTTATTTTATAGCTATTCTGGATTTTTCATCCACGCTCATCGAGTCATTTACTGCCCTTGTCGGGACTGTTTCATTTTTCAAGCTGATTTATGAAGAAAGGTTCGCCGGCTCAAATTAGTCTAAAATATATTTATCATATAAAATATAAAGTTAATGTATTGAATTAATTACAATATTGTATTTTTGTCGCAGTTAATTTATATTGATGATGAATATGGAAATAAGACTGGAAAAAGAAACAGACTATCTTGAAGTTGAAAAGCTTGTTAGAAATTCATTCTGGAATGTATACAGGCCGGGTGCCTATGAACATTATATTGTGCATAATTTAAGAAATGATAAAAGTTTTATTGCAGATCTTGCTTTTGTAATAGAAAATGACTCTAAAATCATTGCCCATATCAATTATTCCAAAGGAAAGATTAATGATTTAGAGAATGCTGTTGTATTGGGTCCTGTAGCTGTTGATGAAAATTATCAAAATCAGGGACTTGGCTCCATATTAATAGAATATACCTTGAATCTTGCCGAAAAAATGGATATTCCTTATGTTTTTGTAATTGGTGATGAGAACTATTATTCCAGATTCGGATTTGTCAGTGCATCAAAATACAATATTTTCCTGGACGGAACGCCAATGGATGATGAAAATCCCTTTTTCATGATAAAGGTATTCGATGAGAGTAAAATAAGTACTGATTTGGAAATATTTCACAATCCTGATGTTTTCAATGTTGATGAAAAAGATGTGGATGAATTTGACAGCCAATTCGAACATAAAGAAAAACTTATTAAAGAAGGACAATTAGGTGTTTAAATGAGGTATGTAATTATTAATGGGTCTCCAAGAAAGAAAAATACATGGGCAGTTGTAGAACAGGTGAAAACGAATCTGAATGGTGAATTCGATGAGATTCATCTTGCTAAAGAGAACATTCCTATGTGTGTGGGGTGTTATAACTGCATATTAAAGGGAGAGAAATACTGTCCTCACTTTGATAAAGTCAGTCCTATTGTGGAGAGAATTAAAAAAGCAGATGCAATCATAATGACTTCACCAGTCTATGCAATGAACGTAACTGCTCTTCTTAAAAACTTCCTAGACCATACTGCATACCTTTTTCACAGGCCAGTTTGTTTTACCAAAAAGGCAATGGTGATAGTGACAACCGCAGGTGCCGGTCATAAGAAATGTGCCAAATATATTGATGAAACATTGAGACATTGGGGGGTAAACAAGGTATATAAGTATGCAGTTGCCTGTGGAGGAAAGGACTTTTTAGATAAAAAAGCCATTGATAAAATAGCAGTAAAATTCAGTAAAGATGTTGAATCAAAAAAAATGCATTCTCCAAAACTTAATGATGTCATATTTTTTGATGTGTGGAAGGCAATGGCATTTAAAGACAATCCTATAGAGGCAGATAAGGAATTCTGGTTTGAAACCGGATTGGTTAATTATGACTTTTCACCTGATGTAAAATTAGGCATATTCAAAGTACTGTTTTCAAAAATCATGTTTAGAATCATGAAAAAAGTATTATAATTTCCTTAGATAAATATCATTGTATGTTTAGAAAAATGAGGCGGCAAAAGCAGGAACTTCCTGAAGATGAATGTATTGACATTTTGAAAAATGAACCTCGAGGCGTTCTGGCACTTTTAGGTGATAATGATTATCCTTATTCTCTTCCAATGAGTCATGTCTATGCTGACGGAAAGATATATTTCCATGGCGCACAAACCGGCCATAAAAACGATGCAGTTCAAAAACACTCAAAATGTTCTTATTGTGTAATGGATGAAGGTGTGAAAACTTCTGACAGCTGGTGGTATACTTTCAGAAGCGTAATTGTCTTTGGTCAGATTAAAACATTAACTGACAGTGACGAAAAGATAAGGGCACTTACTTTTTTAGGAGATAAGTTTTTTCCAACCCATGAAGAAACTGTTGATGAAATTTCAAGATTATTGGATAGAACAGAAGTATTTGAAATCACCATAGAACATATGACTGGGAAAATAGTGAAAGAAAAGTAGATGGATGGGATGTTTTTACTATAACTAAAACATTTTTTTAATGAAAATGTTCATTTGAGCTGATTGAAGTTTTAACTTAGCTATTTTTTAAATTCTTTTAAAAATTCTTTAAACAGATTTTCAAAATGTGAATAATCATAATTGTAAACAAATTCCTCAGCATTAAAACTTAAGATTTCCAGATTTTCAATTTTGTCTTTAAGGGGATATACGTCAAATTCAGAAGAGTAATAGGTATCTTCAGAAGCACAAGTTACAGATGTTTTTGCTTTGATATTGGATAATTTATCTTCCACATCATAATTTAATATGGCGTCATTTCTAAATTTGAAATCATAGATGTCTTCAGAGGAATTTTCTTCAACAAAAGTATCCATAAATAAATCAAGTTCATTACGGGTAAAATTTTGAAATGCCTTTTTTGGAAAATATTGGGAATATATTAATGAATTGATTGAAAACATAATCTTAGATAACTGTTCACTATATACATCGTCCATATATGCGTCAGTTGATTCAATAATAGTGTTCAGGGCTTTGCTAGTTATGTATCGATAGCCATTTGTTTTAAAAGAACTGTTTCCAATCATTAAAAATTCCATTTCATCAGGATATTCGCATGCCCAGGTATATGCTTCATAACCTCCGGTTCCAACACCGAGAATACCAAGTACTTTGCTTATATTGAATACTTCAGATAAAAATTTTCTTTTGAAATTCACACAATCTTTTATGGAATATTTTGGGAAATCAAATTTCAGTTTGGTTGTGGATGGAGAACATGATTCTGGATAACCTAAAGAAGTAATTGATATATAAAAAAAGTTATATTCGGATAAAATGCTTTCAGGACCAATCAATTGATGTAAATCTTCGATGGATAAGCAGTTTCCATTGAATCTATGGCAATAAATAATTGCATTGTTAACATTACCCTCTTCATCATATTTTGGAGTTCCTCTGGTGGTATATTCCACTTCAACATTGGGTAGAATGTCTCCATTTTCAAATTCAAATTCATCAAAAACATGCTTTCTGTAACCTAACTTATCCTGTTCGATCATTTTTTTTCCTCATTAAGGATTATATTAAACGGAATATATAATAATTGTGTCAAATTTTTTTTCCGTGAAAATTTTTTTGTTAAATTGTTTAATAATTTTTTATTTTTTTAAATTTATAACATTTAAAATTGTTTAAATTTTTCAAAGTCATATTTTTACAAAAGTTCTTTTATAAATTCTTTTTTTATGCTGTTTTTTTCTATGTGAAAGTTACATTATTGAATTAAATTGATTTTAATTGTAAATTTATCGATAATTTTTAATAATTAAATATTTTTATAAAAATTTTTTAATTTTGAATTTTGTAAAAAATTAATAATTTTCATATAAATTTGTTATTTTTTTATTCATTTGATTATTTGGAGCCATTATAATTAAATATATTTTAAAAAAATCAATATTTTTATATACTATATATTTTTAAAATAAATATGTGAATGCTTAAAAGATTAATAACTGTGTAATATACTTTGTCGTTTTAAAGGGAAATTTTCGAAAAAATTAATGAATGAATATTCATTGATCTTTTCATCAAAGAAGATTTTTTTAAAAAACACCAAGTATATTATTTAAGGAGTGATAATATTGAAAATCAGAAAGAGTTTAATTTTGCTGATGGTTTTTATTTCACTTTTCGTTATCGGTGCTGCTAGTGCTTCCGATAGCGATAATATAGCAGATACTATGGAATTATCTGCTGTTGATGATGAAATACAAACCCTTGAAATTGATGAAAATCAAAATACAAATGAAGTGTTATCCGCTGATGAGGGTAATGCCAAAGATATAGAAATTGATGTCAATGTTGAGAATAAAACATATGATGAACAGATAACTGTAAATGGTACTGTTGTCGACAATACCAGTTCAATTGACTTTGACAATAGTACTGTCGGTATAGATGTTGATGGAAAACATGTAGCTGATGTTACAGTATCTTCTGAAGGCAAATACGAATATGCTTTTGAAATAGGAGCTTTTGAAGTCGGCACTCATTATGTTAAAGCAACATTAATCAGTGGAACCGATAAAATCGCAACTGCTGGTACTGTATTCAGTATTAAAAAAGCCAACCCTATTGTAGTTCTTGAAAACGTTACTGCAATAATCGGAGCAGGTGTTAAAGTACCGGTAAATGTTACTGATCGCAATGGTAAAAAAGTCTCTGGGGACGCTATTGTAACAATAATCTTCCCTGGAAACAGCATAAGCAAATATGCAAAAATTATCAACGGAAGTGCTGAAGCAACCTTTGATATGGCGGATATGATGGGTAACATGATGGGCATGATGGGCGGTGATACCGACTGGAATTCAACATTCGGAGGAGGTAACTCCAGCCAAAACTCTACCATGAAATTCAACATATCAGATATCAAAAATATGATTAATGGAACCGGTAACGGATCCAGCCCTTACGGAGGCGGAGGTTATGGTCCTTTCGCATCCGGAAGCAGTGCTGTTAAATTCACTTACTTTTTACCGGTTGGAACATACAATATAACTGCAACTTTCCTGTCAAACAGAAATTATAATGAAGCTGAAAATAACACTAATCTTACTGTTGTTTACAACAGTGATGTTTTCTTTGTAACAGACATTACCTCTCCTAAAAACAAAGGAGACAAAACAATTGTAACCATCATAGCATTGGACAAATACGGAAATCCTATGCCAAAAATAGATGTAACAGCAATTGTTGACGACAATCAGGAAGTAAACGCAACCCTAGATGATAATGCAATGGCAACAGTTACTTTTGACAATTTAGTCACTGGTGATCATAAATTATTAGTTAGTACTAATGCCACAGGCAACATAACTAATCAGACCTTTGACTTTAGCATAGTTATTCCAAAAGTAAACCTTGCATTTGAAGCTAATGACATGTCTGTTGTTGCTGTAAATACTGCAGTCGATGGTAAAGTCGGCAAATATTTCACTGCTACTTTAAAAGATGAGTTCGGTAATATTTTAAACAATAAAACTGTACAAATCTCAATAAATGGTGAAAAATACGATGCAACTACAAATGAAAATGGAGCTGCTGAAATACAACTCAATATTGCAAAAGCTAATGTTTATACCTGTGCTATTGCTTATTTAGGTGATGATGCATATAATGGTGTATTTGATATAGCTAAAGTCACTGTAACTAAACAAACTGCTAAACTCACAACCAAAAGTGCATCATACAAAGCAAAAGCCAAAACCAAAAAGCTAACAGCAACTTTCAAGTCTGCTAAAGGAAAAGCAATCAAAAACAAGAAAATAACATTTAGTGTTAAAGGTAAGACCTACACTGCTAAAACCAATGCTAAAGGTGTAGCTACTGTTAAAGTGAAACTCACTACAAAAGGTAAATTCACTTTCACAGCTAAATTTGCAGGAGACGATACTTACAAAGCGCTTAGTAAAAAAGGTAAATTGACTATAAAATAATTATTTTGTTTAAGGAGGATTTAAATTGAAATTTAATAAAACTTTTCTAATTATTTTCATGGTTCTTATTTCAGTATTTGCTGTTAGTGCTGTAAGTGCTTCTGATAGTAATGATGTAACAGATATCATGAAGGTATCTGCTGATGATAGTGAAATAGAACTTATTGGTGTTGATGAAAATCAAAATGAAGTATTATCAGATAATGCATCTGATGTAGATATGAATATAATTGTTGAAGATGTACCGTATGATGAACAAGTATCTATCAATGTTACTGTCGTTGACAACACTGGTACTATTAACTATAACGAAAGTGGTGTTGAAATATATGTTGATGGTAATTATATAGTAGAAGAAGCACCTATAAATCCTACTTCTGGTCAGTCAGAAATTAAATTACCTTTAGGAGATTATGAAGTAGGAAGACATTATGTTAAAGCTACTTTAATAAATGGAACAGATAAAATTTTAACTAAAGATGCAGTTTTCTATGTTACAAAAGCAACTCCTATTATAAATGTTGATGATATTGTTGTTGATTTATATCAGAATGTTACAGTTCCTATTAATGTAACTGATAAAAACGGCAATAAATTATCTGGTGAAGCTGTTGTGACCATAACATGGGCATCCGATAGCTTAAGTAAAAGAGTAAAAGTTGTTTACGGTATCGGCAGTGCTGAATTTGATTTTACTGGCATTATAGGTATCTTTAGTTCCATGGGTATGGAAGAAATGATGAGTGCTATGATGGGAGGAGACTCCGGCGGCATGAACTGGGGAGAAATGTTCGGCGGTAACGGAACATTTAACTGGACTGAAATGATGAATATGAATTGGACAGGAATGTTCAATGGAAGCGGAGGCATGAACTGGGAAGAAATGTTCGGCGGTAACGGATCAGGCAATCCAATGGAAAGCATGATGACTGTATCTTTCGATTACATTTTCAACCCTGGAAATTATAATGTAACCACAACTTTCCTATCCAATAGAAACTACAACACTACAAATGTCACATCCAATCTTTTAATTGCTTATCTTGAAGATGTTGTTTACTTCGCAGACATTGCTCTTCCTAAAAACCTCGGAAATGATACTGTTGTAACTATAACCGTAGTGGATAAATACGGCAATCCAATACCAAATATTATGGTTACTGCTAGTGTAGACGGTAAACAAAGCAATGATGTAGCTCTTAATGAAAATGGTACTGGAAAAGTTTCATTTGCTAATTTAGTAAATGGAAATCATAATTTATTGCTTAAAAGCACTGTAAATGGTACTTCAACCAATAAAAGCTTTGATTTTGTTGTATCTCTTAATAAAGTAAATGTTGCAATTGATGCAAAAGATATCACAGCTACTGCTAAAATAAGCAAAGATTTCACTGCTACTATAAAAGATGAGTTAGGTAATGTTTTAAACAATAAAACTGTGCAAATCTCTATCGATGGTCAAAAATACAATGTAACAACTGATAAAGACGGAGTTGCAAAATTACCAGTAAACATTGCAAAAGCAGGAACCTATACCTGTACTGTGGCTTTATTGCAGGATGATAGTTATAACGGTGCATTCGACATAGCTAAAGTTACTGTCAATAAGCAAGCTACCAAACTCACTGTAGCTAAAAAAATATATAAAGCAAAAGCAAAAACCAAAAAATACACAGCTACATTAAAAACTTCTAATGGTAAAGCAATTAAAGGTAAAAAAGTAACCTTCAAGGTTAACGGAAAAACCTACACTGCAAAAACTAATGCTAAAGGTGTTGCTACTATTAAAGTAAAACTCAACAAAAAAGGAACTTTCAAAGTCACTGCTAAATTCGCAGGAGACAACATCTACAAAGCAGTTAGCAAAGCAGGTAAATTAATTTTTAAATAAAATTCGAACTTTATGATGAAATTAAAATTTAATTTCATCTTTAATTTTTTTTATGGAGGAATAAATTTGAAATTTAATAAAATATTATTAATTTTTTCAATAGTTTTCATTTCATTACTTGCAGTTAGTTCTGTAAGCGCATCAGATAATGCGTCTGATGTTATTGAAGTGGCTGGCGATAATGATGTTGTAGCTATTGAAACTGATGTAAATCAGGATACGTCTGAAATTTTAGCTGAAAATGATGTGGAAGAAGATGTTGTAAGCGTTGCTGATGATGCTCCTTTATCTGACAATTCCAGTAGTGGTGTAACTGAAATTACCATTTACTCTGGAGGCCAACAGGTTTCTGCATTCAATTTCACTAACGCAGATGGAACATATGATGTTTCAGAAATTATAAAAATGCTTAATCAAAGTGACCTTAACATGTCCAACTTCGGAAACTTCGCAGATTTATTTAATAATTTCAATTTCACCGGTGAAAACAAAACATTTGATTTTAAAATTGCAGGTGACGTAAGTGATGTTCAATATAATTTGGGAATAGTTTCAAAACCAGATAAATTTGTTTTCGACTACTTTGTAAAATCCCCTATGATGGATGCTGCTTTCAACAATATGACCAGTAATGATTTCAGTATTTTTGCTGACGGGAAATTTTTAGCTAACTTAACTTTCAATGCAAATGCATTAAATATGGAAGAATTGATGAAAAAGTTCAATATGACCAGTTTTGATAATCTAAACATTAAAGACATGATGAGTCAGTTCAACTTCGCTGATATGGCTTCTCAGTTTGGAAATGCATCTTTCAGTGATAATTCCAACAAAACTTTTGATTTCAAAATTGATGGTGAAGTCGGAAACATTAAATATGATTTAATAGTTAAATCAAATGGAACCGCATTTGTTTTTGATTATAAAATTCAATCCAAACAAATAAACGTCACTATTGATGTTAATGGTTTAAAATTCACAACTGTAAACACTGCTGTTGACGGTAAAATAGGCAAATATTTAACTGTAACTTTAAAAGATCAATTTAACCATGCATTAGCTAATAAAGCAGTTACAATTGTTTTAAACAATGAAGAATCCAATTTAAACACTGATGCTAATGGTACTGTTAAAGTCCAGGTAAATATTCCAGATGCAGGTAAATATTCTGCTACAATTGTATTTATAGGTGATAATTCTGTTGTAAGTCAATATAAAGTAGCTAAAATCACTGTTGAAAAACAGACTGCTAAACTTACCACTGCTAAAAAAACATATAAAGCAAAAGCTAAAACCAAAAAATTCACAGCTACATTCAAATCTGCTAAAGGTAAAGCAATCAAAAACAAAAAAATAACTTTCAAAGTTAAAGGAAAAACCTACACTGCAAAAACCAATAGCAAAGGAGTAGCTACTGTAAATATAAAACTTACAACTAAAGGAACTCACAAAGTCACTGTCAAATTCGCAGGAGACAGCACCTACAAAGCTATTAGCAAATCAGCTAATTTAGTTTTAAAATAGTTGTGTTATGTTTTTGAGTTTTTAACTCAAAAACTTTATATTTTTTAATCAATTTTACCAATTTTTTTAATAATATTCATGAAAATTCTTTTTTTGTGCAATAATTTAAATGTATGAAAATCATAGTTATTAATATAGTGAATAATAGATTTAATTCAATTTGTCTGGTGTATCTGTTGGCAGATAAAACATTCAATGATTAGGGTGATGGATTATAATCATCAGTAAATATCAATCTCACAAAATCTATTATTTCTTAAATTATTAATTCAATATATTAAACTTTCTTTAGCAATTTTCAATGAATTGTTATTTTAAAACAGAGGTTTGTTAAAATGGAAAAAGAAATGAAAGTCCGTTTACGTCAAATAACTGCAGCAATGCGAAAATATGGTTTCAGTAAAGTTCTAAATAAGACTGTTAAGGAAAAAATTTTTCCTTCAAGGGGAGAGGAATATAATCTTTTTTTAGACCCTGAAGTTCCAGTAAAATTAAGATTGATGTTTCAGGAATTGGGAACTAGTTTCATTAAATTGGGTCAGCTTTTGAGCACTAGGCCGGACATGGTCGGTGAGAAAATTGCTACTGAATTTGAAAAGTTACAGGACGACAACCCCACTATCACTTATGAAGAAGTTAAAACAATAATTGAAAGGGAACTCAATGGAAATATTGATGATTTATTTGCTGAATTTTCAAAGGAAAGTCTTGCAACAGCATCTATTGCTCAGGTTCATGAAGCTAGATTAATTTCAGGTGAGAGAGTAGCTGTTAAAGTTCAAAAAGAAGGTATTGCAGATACCCTTGAATATGATATAGCTATCATGAAGTACATTGTGGCTCAAATTCATAATCATAATGATGAATTTAGAAAATACAATTTGCCTGGGATGATTGATGAATTTGACTATGATATACATATTGAAATTGATTTCACCAATGAGCTAATTAACATGAAACAGCTTGATGCTAACTTCTCTGAAGATGAGACCATACATATTCCAATTGCTTATCCGGATTACTGTACATCAAAAGTTCTTACAATGGAATTTATTGATGGAACTAAATTATCTGATGTGGCTGCAAGTGATAGTGAAGAATTTGACAAATCTCTTCTAGCTAAACGTGTCATTGATTCTTTTATGAAGCAGGTATTGCTTGATGGATTTTTCCATGCCGACCCTCATGCAGGTAACATAATGATTTTAGATGATAATGTTGTGTGTTATATTGATTTAGGCTCAATTGGAATTCTTGATGACGGTTTTAGAAAAGATCTTTGCGACATGTTGATGTTGATTGCAGATCAGGATGTAAATGGTTTGGTCAATCAGTTCATATATATGGGTATACTGAATTATAGCATGGATACAACCAATTTAAAGCGTGACCTTCGTGATTTATTCTTTAGATTCTTTGCAAGTGATGCAGGTGGGCTGAATGAGGTGCTGGTGAAATTACTGGACTTAATGCAGGATTATGAAGTTATTCTTCCAAATGAATTCGTTTCAATGGCTAGAGGAATATCCATGATTGAAGCTGATGCTACTATGCTTGATCCGAATGTGGATGTTATGGCTTCAGTTGAACCGATAGCCAAAGAGGTTATCGGAGAGCGAACAAATATTAAAAACTATTTGGAAAGTAAAAAAGGCAGTTTGCTTTACTATAAAAACATGCTCAAATCATTGCCTCCGATTCTCACAAATACTATTCATAAGTTGAATAATGATGAACTGAAGTTCAGGTTTGAAATTGACCGTTTGGACCGTATTGTAAGCAAATTTTCATTAGTTGTAATAATTGCTGCACTTTTAATGAGTTCATCAATAGTTATGACAATCGACAGAGGGCCAATGCTGTTTGACATGCCGTTAATTGCAGTTATTGGTTATCTGATAACATTAATTTTAGCAATTATAGGTATTATAAACTATCTATACAGTCGATGAAGATTGTATCTTCATCTTTCTAATTTTTTTTAATGAAAGAGTGTCGCAGATATTATTTCATTGTTCAATTCGCATCTATTTTTTCGTATTCATGATTTTTCAGCATTTGTGAAGGAATTATTGTTATTGCAATATTTCATGTCTTTTTCTATTCAAATTTCAATCTTCAATTGATTTAACTGTCCAATCATTAATGAGGAGTATATTATAGAATCTTTGGATTTAAATGATTCAGGATTTTTTAATTAAGGGTGATTTGAACTAAGATATGTAAATAATAAATATGAAGTTCCACATAATATGATTAACAAATTCAAAGGTGATAATGTGGATGATAAGGAAAAAGTAATTGAAGCATTCAGAAATTCAGAAGACCCTTTAAATGCAAAAAAAGTCAGTGAATTGTCTGGTGTTGAGAAAAAAGAAGTAGATAAAATAATGAAAGAATTAAAAAAAGATGAAACAATTGTTTCACCTAAAAGATGTTATTGGACTCTTGCAGACAAATAATATCTTTATTTATTTTTTTTAGGAAATATTGATTTCAAGTCTTAAATCAAATTTGGCGAATTTGGTTTGCTTTAAGAATTTCTTCATGTCCTTGTCAAGTTTATATGATAAGTCAAGAACGACTTCGAGGAATTTGTCAAAGTCCTCTTTTGACTGTGATTCAAGACCATGGGCTAAAATGGAATAGTTTCTTTTACGTGTTAAGTCCTTAATTTTAGACTCATTTTCCACATAATACTTGCCTAAATCATTTCCCAATTCATTTAAAAGCAGAAAATCCTTAACTAACCCAATTCTTATTTTTCCGTCTTCCAGGTTATTTTCCAAGTCGTGAATGAACTCTTCGGAGACATTGTTTTGTTTAAGTATGGAAATGTCAATGTTTGAGCTTTCAAGGTCATATTTGGTCAGTTCAATTTGTGCAATCAACTCAAAAGATCTGTATAATCGGGCAATTGCATCATCATATTTGTACTCTTCAGCTTTTCTAACTGCATTGTTGATAATACTTGCAAGGATATAGCAGTTCTTGAGATTTTCTGATCTTGAATTTACAATAGCGCCCAATGCCTTCAAGTTGAACTTGATGTCATCGGTGATTTCAACAAACTCTATCTGTGTGGAGTCAACATTTCTTAAATATTCATATGCTTCCTCAAATTCCATATTGTCCCAGGAATAATATGCCTTACACAGGTTTAAAAAGGATTTTTTATGTATATTCAAATCAACAATATAGTTCAAAATATCAATGCATGCCATGAAACGATTAGCATTAAAGTTATATCTTGTTCTCATTAAGGAGAACTTGTCATATATTTTGTAGAGGTTCTGGTAATTTAAAATTTCTGTTCCCGCTGAAACTTCACCTGTGGATCTGTCACCGCTTACTGAAATCAGGTCTTTTGAGTAAAACATACCGCAGCATGCCATGGCGGCTGACATTGTTTTTGTTCCGGAGGTATAGTCCATAATGATGTGATATTTGCTGTTATTTTTTCCAAAATCAAATTTCCATATTTTTCTCTCAAAAGTCTCGAAGCACATGTTGAAATCATCTATGGCTTCAATGGCAGCAATCTCATAATCTTCATTAATTTTAAATTCATCATTGTCTCTTTCAAATATTTCCTCAATGTATTTTATTGTTTCACGGGACTGTTCAGATGCGAAAAATACCACATAGTTTGGATGTATTTTGTTAATGGTTGAATATAATTTATTTGCAAGTAATCTGTAACCTTTTTCCTTTGTATCTGAATTAACTCCTGTACCAACAATCATGAATAATACAATTTCTTTTCGTTTCATAGTAATCAAATAATAGTATGTTTTTTCATCACTAATAATTTTTTATACTATTTGAGATAAATATAGATAATGAGGCTAAAAAATGGATTATGATGTTATTTATATCGGAAGCGGAAATGCCGCATGGCAAGGTGGCAGATTTTTAAGAAAAGCCGGTCTTAAAATATTGATTGTTGAAGAAAGTCTATATGGAGGAACCTGTGCAAACAGAGGATGCAACTCCAAGGCCCTTTTAGATGCCCCATATGAAATCAAGGCATTGGCAGATAATTTTGAAGGCGTTGGAAAGGCAGGTAATTTTGAGGTGGACTGGCCTAGTCTTATGAAATGGAAAAGAAAAAGAATTGCAAATATGGCTCCGTTTTTAGACGGAAAGTTCGATGAATATGACCTGGATGTTGCTCACGGCAAAGGAATTATCATTGATGAGCATACAGTTCAGGTTGGCAAAAAGCAATTCACCACAGATAAAATCGTTATAGCCACAGGTCTAAAGCCGGTCATTCCTGATATTGAAGGAAAGCAATACCTTCATGACAGCACTGACTTTTTAGACATTGACGAACTTCCAGAACATGCAATAATCATTGGTGCCGGTTTTGTTGGAATGGAATTTGCTTCAATACTTGCAGAAGCAGGATTAAGTGCAGATGTAATAATTCGGGGAAACATGGCCTTAAAGTACTTCCACCAGCCTTACGTTCAAAATGTTATTGAAATCCTAAAAAAGAAAAACATTCGTTTCCATTTTAACCAGACAGTTAAAGAAGTCATAAGCAATGTTGAAATTGAAAACCCGGAAGACAAGGTTCTAAATGTGACTTCAGCACAAAACTCAGATGAACTTTTAAGAGATCCGGAAGCTAAAATTGACAACAGAAGTTATGAAAACGGATTTAAGGTAAACTGTGAAAGCGGACTCACTCTTACAGGAGACTATGTGATAGCTGCAATGGGCAGAACAGCAAATGTGGAGGATATAGGTCTTGAGAATGTAGGTTTGACATACACAAGCAGGGGTATCAAGGTCAACGGACACCTGCAGACTGCTGTTCCAAATATATATGCAGCAGGCGATGTTGCCGACACAGGCATTGCAAAGCTTGTAACAGTCGCTATTCATCACTCAAAATATCTCGCAAAGGAACTTCTTGGTGAAGCTGATGAGATAACATATCCTGTTGTTCCTGCAGTTGCATATACAATTCCTAGAATTGCAACAGTTGGAGTTCCTGCATATATAGCTGAAAAAAGTGATGAATATGATGTCCACACAATAAGATATGGTAATTCATATTCTCTTGAGCTTAAAAACGACACCACAGCTGAAGCAAAGGTTATCGTTGATAAGGGCCTCCAGATTGTAGGTGCTGAGATATATGCTGCAGATGCTGAAAACGTGGCAAACATGTTTACATTCATTATAAATAAAAAAATAACACTTGACGAGCTTGACTACATGATTTATGCATTCCCGTCAAGCAGTTCAGTTTGCCTGTACAAATTACATAATATACATTATTCATTTTAGATATGGGATTATTAATCCTATACCTCTATTTTTTACCAACAAATATAAATCAAAAAATCAATAGTTTAAATAATGATTAAAAAGGAATATGTCTTAATTTCAATTTTGATAATTGTTATTCTTGCTTTAAGCATAGCTATTTTAAACTTGAACGGATTAAATCACGGCAATAACTCTCTTAATGTTGCTTCATCACACAATCGTGAAGTCATTGCAGATGACAGTGTAGGATCTGTTGAAGTAATCAGAAATATTGGAAATCCCAATGCAAAAAAGATAGCTTATGTTGTAGGAGTTCATCCTCTTGAAAACCTCACCCATAAGACACTGCTTAAGCTTTTACCTCAGCAGAATAACTTAAAATACTGCTATGATATCTATATAATTAATGTTACTCAGGATGTCGGCCAATATGGTGACGGAAGCTCAGATAACAGTCCCGGAAGACAAAACGGACAAAATCTTGCATTGAAATATGTATATCCTCAAATCGCAAACGACACCTATGAACTGGCAGTTGATGTCCATTCAAATATTGGGGCATATCCATATAAGACATTCGTATTCAGTCCTGTAAAAGGGGCTTTAAGCGAAGATTATGCCGAAGAAGTTGCTGACAGCTCACAAAACATTACTTATTATTCACCTGATTCAACAACCAGCGGACCTTACCTGACCATTCCTCTAAATAAAAATGGTGTTCCTGCATTTTACTATGAGGAATACAGTTTTGCACCACAGGAAATAAAAGACCTGCATATGCTAGAGCTTATTAATGGTGTGGATAATCTGTCTTTTAATTAACCTAAAATTTATAAATTAAAAAATAGTAATATTTGTGTAATGTTTAAAAGAAAATATATTATAATCTTAATTTTTATTCTTGTTGTTTTTCTCTCAAGCAGTTTCGTTTTCAATCAGTTTGTATCCATGCATGAGGGAAACCAAAATGCGACAAATGATTCTAAATCTGTAACTCATGAAATTATAGCCAATAACAGTGCTCAGGATGGAGGAACTGTTGAAGTCATAAGAAACATGGGTAATCCGAACGGCGAAAAGATAGCTTATGTTGTCGGTGTTCATCCTCTTGAAAATGATACTCACCGGACATTTCTTAAAATATTTTCACAGTTTGACAACAAAAATTACTGCTATGATGTTTATATCATCAATGTAACTGAAGATTTCAGCAAATACGGACAGTTATCTCCGGATGATGAGCCGGGTAGGGCAACAGGACAGGATTTGGCATTGAAATATGTTTATCCGCAAATCGTAAACGGCAGCTATAAACTTGCAGTTGATGTTCATGCACACGGCGGTGTATATGCATATGATACATTTGTATTCAGTCCGGTAGATGGATCTGTAGGTGAAACTTACGGCCGTAATGTTTCAAATCATACACAGAACGTTTCATATTATAATCCTTACCAGACAACAAGCGGACCATATTTGACAATACCTTTAAATCAGCATGGTGTTCCTGCATTCTACTATGAGGAAAACAGCTATTTTTCTCAGGGCATAAAAGATTCACACATGTTGGAACTTGTTAAAGCGGTCGATAATTTGAAATTATGATTGTGAAAGATAGTTCAAATATTATCTTTCCAAAAAATTATTTTAAAAAAAGAAGAAGTAGAGGAAAATATCCTCTAGCGTTTAACTTTTAAAGTTGTTTTTACAGTGTTTTTAATGTATGTAACCTTCATGGTGTATGTTTTACCAACTTTCAGTTTTTTAATAACATTTTTATTAATGGTAAATTGAGCAATTCCTTTTTTATTGGTTGTTGCTTTAAATGTTTTTCCATTAACTTTCAATGTTACTTTTTTGCCTTTAAGAGCATTTTTACCGTTTTTGAGTGTTGCTTTAACAGTTAGTTTTTTAGAAGTTTTCTTAACTGTATATTTATTGGTTTTGAGGTTTTGTTTTACTTTAACTGTTTTGGAAATAGTTTGACCTTTGTAGGTAGCAGTTAATTTGTAAGAACCTGGTTTAACTGTGTTAGGTATTTTTAATGTGACATATCCATTGGCATCAGTTTTTATTGAATATGTTTTTTTATTAAGTTTGATGGTTACAGCCTGGTTTTTACCTACGAACTTACCATCATCTCCAACAATTCTTGATTTGAACTTGGATCCGTCAAAGTAATACATTACAACATTGCTGGCACCGCTAAACCTTGAAAGCACTTTAATATTGGTTGTTTTTATTTCACCAGATACTGGATTTTTCACTGTAATTATCTGTGAGGTTGTCAATTTTTTGAAATTGATGGTTATATTTCCTGAACTGGCACTTGTGTAATTAGCAGGTTTGCCATTGATGCTTATTTCAACTTTGGTATTGTTCAAAGGCTTTCCAGCATTATCCAATACCTGCAGTTTATAATCATAATTGTCATTATACATTTTTTGAGCATTTGACGAAATGATTGTGCTGTTTTTAATTATGATATAATTTACAAGGGAGGTGTTGCGGTAATTTGTTGTGATAACATATCTTCCGGGACTGAAGTCTATTTCAAGTTTGGCCACACCTTTCTCATCTGCTTTAACAGTGTATGTTTTGTTGTTGATTTCAAATATAACATCTTCGCCTGCACCGGCTCTGGCAATGAATGGTGTATCATTGGCGTAAAATTTAACAAGATTGTCTGTGATATTCATCTCAGAAACAGTATAGGCTTTTAATATAGCTACACTATTTATATTTGCCAGATCATTCCAGATTTCATTGTCTTCACTTACTAAAGATTTGCCGAATTGAGGATGAATTCTAAGATTTAATACAGTAGGAGTTTTATAACTTTCAAATGTTACTCTGAAAACATCACCCTTTTTAATTTGGACAAGTTTAGTTAGTTTGATGGTTTCATATCCTTCAACATTACTTATGCCTTTTTGAGTATGGACATCAATGTCATTTACGGATATTGTAAACTGATATTTTGTAGCATTTTTTTCAAAGAAGGTTCCCACAGCCGCAATCAGTTCATCTTTTTCCGCTGTATATATGTTGGCGTAAGTGTCGGCATAATCCAATGTTGAATAAGTTCCCCCAAGGTCATATTGATAAATCCTGTCGTATGTGTCATTATTTATTATGAAAGCTGCATTATAGGAATATGCAATGGAAGTGTCATAGTAAGATGCATAGAAATATCCGCCATCTCCCCAATTGCTTCCCCAGCTGTTTTTAACAATCCATGCACCATCTTTAGGAGGAGTATTTAAGAAATTATATTTTGAATAGTTATCATCCCATCCTACAATACAAACTGCATGGATTGCTCCTTGTTTTCCGTAATAATATTGTGCAGAACTTGATGTGTTGAAATATTTGTTTTTGTCAAATTCTGAATTGTGGCTGGTTGCTACAGCACCATACTTGATTAATGCATTTTTAATTAAATCATTGTCTTCTGGACCTTTTCTTGCAGGAATTACAACGGTATTTTGAACGTGAATGTCTTCAGGTGTTATATACAAAGGAGATATTTTTCCAAGTTCATCATATCCGTCATATTCTTCAGGGAAAATTCCCAACCAGTCAACAAGATATGTCTGGGCAGCAAAGGTAGTTGACCCTTCAACAGTTCTTAAAATTCCATATTTTGAATACTGAAGCATTGAATTTTGCATGTTATTTGCAGATAATGAATAAGTAACATTGGCATATCTAAGCAATGCTGATTCCAATGCCGCAAGACTGGCAAATGCCCAGCAGGATCCTATAAATCCCTGGTCTTTAACAGGGGTAACCCAACCGTACTGTCTTAAATCAAATTTTTCAGGCAGTTCATCAAATGAAAGACTGTTGTTAAGTAATATTAATTCCTTTGCAGTATTTTCAAAGTTATAGTTGTAATTGGTGTTGTTAAAGGATAACCGGTCATTTGTAAAATTATTTTTATCATCACAGATTACTTTTCCAAATACTGTGTATATGCTTGTGACATTGGATGGGTTGTTGAAGTAGTTGTTTTGGAGGTTTAAATTTGAATCATATCCGTAAATTGTTGAAACGTTTAATCCGAAATTGTCTTTAAATATATTTTCCCTAATTGTAATGTTGCCCTTATCAAAATAACCTGCTCCACCATAGGATACATCATCAACCAATGTGTTGGATATGAATTTTGAATTTATAATTTCCACATCTGCAAAACTGGTATAAATTGCACCTCCGTCATATTCCGCCTTATTGGATGTGAAATTTGAATTAGAAATGGTCAGGTTTCCGGCCAATTGGAGAACTGCTCCTCCAAATTCAGAATAACATTTATTGAAACTGCAGAAAGTAATCTTAACAAATCCTATGCCGTCTTTTGAATTTCCGTTGATGTCTGCATAAATTGCACCGCCATTTTTTTCACTGGATATATTGTCAAATTCACATTGGGATATTATTAAACTGTCCAGTAATTTTGCAGCTATTGCACCGGCAGTTTTATTTGCATGGAGGTTTTTGAATTTGGATTTTGAAATATTTAAATTTCCTTCACCTTCAGCAAATATTGCAGTTGCATATTTGGATACTGTGTTTGAAAAGTCAGACTCTGTTATGGTTGTATTTGTATTGTATAGATAAATTTGGCCCTTAATAATTTTATCGGAGTTGCTTTCAAATGTAGATTTGTCAATGTTTACAGAAGAGTCAAGAGCAGTTATTGAAGCTCCTTCTCCTCCTGCATTATCAATGAATTTACAGTTATTGATATTTAATGTTGTTTCATCTACATAAACGGCACCTGAATTTTTTTCATTCCATGAACAGTTAATAAAAGTTACATTATTTAATGTTAAAGTGGAATACGATAAAATTGCTGAACCTTTTTCATGAACACCATTTTTGATAATTAAATTATTAATTGTACCTGTTTCATTAAATTTGAGTGCTCTGGCCTGGTTGTTACAGTCAATTGTATGGCCATTTCCGTTAATTACAAAATTTTTCTTGCTAATTCCAATCCCGCCAACAAAAGCCGAATCACTTTGATTGTTAAATATGTAATCTTTTTCAAGATTAAAATTTTCACTTTCATTGAAGCTATCATAATAAAAGTCACTGTATGTTCCTTTATTTACAGAAACATCCTTTAAAACATCCACATTGACTGAATCATTTAAATCAGAAGCTGCAATTGCAGAAACTGAAAACAATAACACAATCAATATGAAAAAATGTAATATATATCTTTTAAATTTCATATTAAACTCCTATAATTTATACAATAATGAGTTTATTTTGTAGGATATTTAAATTTATTCAATAATTAATGAATAATTTTGTAATTAATATTTAATTTAGTCTTTATGATGCGGAACCAATCATCATGTTTTTTATATGAGATATTTGAAAGTATTTAATAGAGGTGATTTTTTGAAAAGGGATAAAATTATATTGGCCATGCTGATTGTTATGATTCTTGCTCTCTTCATTGGTGCATCTTCTGCTTTTTCACTCTTTGGAAAACAGGCAACACAATTGAATATAACCAATGACGACACAATTAGTCCTGGAGATAAGATTACCATCAATCTGACAAAGGACGGAAAGGGAATTGCAAATGCTACAATAAATATTACAATAACAAATGATAATGGTTTGAATGAAACAAATTCCACCACTACCAACAAGAAGGGTATTGCAACTTTCAAGTTCGACAAGGATGCAGGAAATTATGTCATTAACTGTACATATGCTGGTGATAATGACAATGAAGCTTCCAATGCAACTAAAAATCTGACTGTAAAAGTTGAGGAGACAAATGATGATTACAGTGATGATTCTGACTCCTACCAGGATGATGGTGCAATCTACAGTGAACAATATGGTGGAATGGTCTATACTGGAGAAATCCATGCAGGTCCTGACGGCAATTACTATAAGCATTTGGGATACAACGAGTGGGTGCAGGTATAGAAATGTACGACTGAAAGTCAGCTGAAAATTACTGACTTTCCCCTAACTTTTTTTTGATTAATTATATTAAATATAGCTTCAATAATTTTAATAGTTTTAATGTAACTTTAATAATTGGTGATAGTGATTGTCAATATAATGAAGTTAGTATTGAAATATTAACATTAACTATGGAGTAATCTACATCTATTAAAGATTATTTTAAAAAGTTGCTGATTTTTGAAAATCAATTCTCTTCAATGACCTTGACATCATTGAATGCATCATGATTTGAAACATATACCATACATACCTTATCTTTCATGCCAAAAACAAATGAATAGCTTTCATCATCATATTTCTGATAATATCCTGAATGTCCAAGCAGTGTTGTTGGTGATCCGCCAACCTTTGCTGCTACTTTCTGGCTGTTGATTCCGTTACCTGGTGTTCTTGTAACTCCAATTTCAATATAATTTTTGCCATTGCTCCAGCCCATTGCACTGGACTTTACATTTCCGTCATAGCTGATGTCTGTTCTTGAGGGTTGTGAAACATAATCTGCAGGTATTTCAAATTTGACGTTGTCCACTTCAACGATTTGTGTATGGGGCATCAGAAGAAATACTGCACCTGCAATAATACCTATTATTATCAAAATTATCAATGATTTTTTGTATCTTGTTAAAAAACCGTATTGAGGCGTTATGGCCTTAACGCCGCAGTTGGGACAGAATGTATCCTTTTGCTTTAGTTTTTCTCCACAGTTTCTGCAATACTTTTCCATTTAAATCTCTCAATTAAATTTTAACCACTGGTAAGCTATCCTTGGAGTCCCGTCAGCGACATATATTCTTCCGCATCTCTTGAAGTCATTTCTTTCTATAAGCTTTTGCATGATTTTGTTGTCGTAGTGGGTATCGATTCTTATATTGTCTGAAACGCTTTTGCAGTAATTAATGATACATTTGAATATTCCTTTCACTTTGCCGTCACCTGCAATTCTATGTATAGTTACATATTCTTCATCATTGAGCCATTTGCCGTTTTCAATGTATTGATAGGTCGGCTCATCTCCTCTGACAAGTGCAAAAACGCCGTGCGGACCATCATCACCACATACTACATGGCAGATTTCATTTTCAATATCACTTTTAATGAGCTCTTCTTTTGGGTGTGTATGTCCCCACTGATTAGGATTTCCGGATTCAATCATAAACTTCCTTGCAATTTGGTATATATTCATTATCACTTCAATATCATCAGGTTCTGCCTTTCTGACGTAAATGTCAATCACCTATCTTTTTTTAGTTACACACATTCAATTTTGTTGTCAATGATTAATACTTGTTTAGTAACATTTATATAAGATGTATTAAATAGTATACCTAACGAACGGTAGGTAGGATAATATGAGTACTAAAGAAAAAATTTTTGATGCAGCACTGGATTTATTTTCAAAAAAAGGATATGATTCAGTTTCACTAAGAGAAATAGCTGAAGAAGTGGGAATTAAAAAAAGCTCAATTTACAGTCACTATCCATCAAAGGAAGCAATACTCATGGATATATTCGAGTACTTCACTGACTTTTTCGCATATGATGAAACCCTTAACAGCAAGGAATTTACTCTGGATGGCGAAAATGAAATACTCCTGGAAAATCCGGAGATGTTCTATCATATGGGATCAGAAGCCCTGAAAGGGATGCTCTCACAGGAGAGAAACCTTAAAATCTGGAAACTTATTTTTATCCAGATGCATCATAATGAAAACATAAGGACATTCTTCCAAAATGAGATACTTGTAAAGCCGCTGGTTTTCTGGAACGGTTTCTTTACAATACTAAAGGAAAAGGGAATTATCAAAGCCGATTCAAATCCAAAGCTTCTTGCCAAGGAATATTACAGTTTTCCAATTTATCTGTTACTGGAGATGTCTGCAAAATATGAAGACATACCTCCTGAATTAATAGACAATTTCTTTGATGAAGCGGAAGCTCATGTCCGGTTCCTCATAGATTCAGTGAGGGTGAAATAATGGCAGAGAACAATTTTGATGTTCAGGATTATCTGAATATTGGTGTTGAAAATATCCTTAAAGATGCATTAAAGGCTACACTGAAAAATCCCAAGGAAAGTCTGTATCTACTTAAATTCTCAAAACACGCTAAAAAAGCTACTAAAATACGAGAGAAATACCATGAAAATGGTAAAGATATTCCTGTATTTTTGATAGCAAGCATAACAAGCAGATGCAATTTGCATTGTACCGGATGCTACTCAAGAGCCAATGATGCATGCAATGATTCACAACCCCTTAATCAGCTTACAGCAGAACAATGGAATGAGATATTCAATCAGGCAAGAGATGTCGGAATAAGCTTTATTGTTCTTGCAGGTGGTGAACCATTGCTTAGGCAGGATATAATAACAAAAGCCAGCGAATATCCTGAAATTCTATTTCCGATATTTACAAATGGAACCCTTCTCGATAAAAATTATTTAAAGCTGTTTGATAAAAACAGAAATCTCGTCCCTGTTCTTTCCATTGAAGGTGATGAGAAAATCACTGATTCAAGACGTGGAGATGGTGTTTATAAACAGCTGGTAGATTCAATGGAATCAATGAGAAAAAACAATATCATTTTCGGAGCATCACTGACATTTACAAAAGGAAATATCCCTAATTTGCTTTCAAATGATTTCATAGAAAAACTACATAATTTCGGATGCAAAGTAGTGTTTTTCATAGAATATGTTCCAGTCAACAATCAGACTGTTAATCTTGCACCAAGTGATGATGAAAGGGAGTTACTGTTAAGTGAACTTGCCCGTTTACGCAGCCAATACTCAGACATGCTGTTTTTATCATTTCCAGGAGATGAAAAGGAATCTGGAGGATGTCTTGCTGCAGGAAGAGGATTTTTCCATATTAACTCACATGGCGGTGCCGAACCCTGTCCCGCTTCACCATATTCCGATATAAATGTATGCGACACTTCCCTTCTTGAGGCACTGGATTCAAAATTATTCAAATCTCTAAGAGATGGTGGAATTCTCATGGATGACCATGAAGGAGGATGCGTTTTATTTGAACATAAAGACGATGTTGAAAGGATATTGGAAGAGGTGAAATAATGGTTGGGGATATCTTTCCTTATAGGTTGGATAATGACTATTACAATAATGTAAAGCAATTCTGCGATGAATTCATTGAGTTTGCCCGTCAGTTCAATTTTAAAGATGATGAAGAATCTCTTGAAGCATTGTGCATAGGTGTCTACTGGTATCTATATGGCACAACAGCACTTGATTTAAACAGCAACATTCACCAGACCTTGGCAAATCTTGCTGAATACAGAAGAGCATTTCCTGAAGACAAGCCTTTCATTGATGAGCTGAGAGGCAAACTATTGACAAAATTCCTCTTTAAACCATTTAAGGAAAATCATGAAAAACTGACAAAGGAAAACCTTGAATTGTTAATTAATTTTCTTGAAGCCACAGGAGATTATATGGACCATCTTTCACATTATAGAAATTTCACCCACAGTCTTGATGACTGTCTTACATTAACGGAATGGTTTTCCAAAAACAGCTCCAAATTCCTGGAACAATATACATGTAATCTTGAAAATTATCTTGAAAACAACACATCCAATCATCTCATGGAGGAAGATGTGATATTTTACCATGGTCATGAACTTGAATATCATTTAAACATGCTTGGGGCCGAGATAATGAATAGGATATTCAGGAAGGATTTTGATAAAAGGAAAAGAAAGGCAATAATACTGCCGGGATGCATGAATGCAAACAATAAAAAATGCAAAGCAAAAGAAGACAGATTGGGTGATGTCTGCACATTCTGCAATCCAAAATGCAATGTGTATAAAATAGCTAAGAGATATCCTGATAATGAAGTTTATATAGTTTCTCATGAATCAACAGCATTTAAAGGTGCAAAAAAAGAGGATATGGATGAATTGGGAATTATTGGCATAACTTGCGTATTGAATCTGATTTCTGGCGGATGGAAATCATCAAATCTTTCAATTCCACCGCAATGCGTCCTATTGGAACATGTTGCATGTAAAAGCCATTGGCTTGATGAAGACATTTACGGTGAAATCAATGAAGATCAGCTGGATTTGAAAGTTTAAATCACTTCAAATCCTATAAGTCTGATTTTATTGGATATCAGTTCTGAATTATCATCAAGAGGTTCTGATAATTTTGTAGTTATGTATTTTTTATTGTCATCTGGAAAAACAGTAGCTATTTTGTATTCGTCGCTATCCATCAAAACACTGGCAAGGAAGTTTGCACCACTGGAAATACCGATTCCCAAGCCGAATTCCTTAGCTATCTTTTTTGACATGTTGATAGCGTCACAATCATGAATTAAAACAATGTCATCAATTAAATCTTGATTTACAATTCCCGGAATAAAGTCGTCACCGATTCCTTCAATCAAATGACTTCCTTCTTCCATTCCCATTTTAAGGATGGATAAAGTGGATGGTTCAAGGGCAAATATTTTTGAATCAGGATTATTGTCTTTTAATCTTTGACCTATTCCAATAAGGGTTCCTCCGGTTCCGATGCCTGAAACAAATGCATTTACATCAGGAACTGCATCAATGATTTCCTGGCCTGTTGTTTTATATTGTGCTTCAGGGTTTAATTCATTGTCAAATTGAAGAGGTCTGAATGCATTGTTTTCATCAGCAAATTCTTCTGCAAGTTCAAGTGCCTTTTTAAATCCTCCCTCTTCTTTGGATACAAGATGAACATGAGCTCCGTACATTTCAATCAGTTTTCTTCTCTCCAGTGATACCCAATCCGGCATGAATATATGTACGTCATGGCCGTAAAGTGCACCTATTGCACTGAATGATATGCCAGTATTTCCGCTTGTAACCTCAACAATAGCTTGACCATCAGCCAAATTTCCATTTTCTCTTTCTTTTTCAATAATATATAATGCAATTCTGTCTTTTATACTTCCGGAGTAATTGTAGTATTCTAGTTTGGTGTAAATGCTGCCTTTTTTTCCTTCATATTCATAATCAATTTTTATCATTGGCGTATTACCAACTAACTTTCCAATATTCATAACTTTCCATCCAATTAAATAATATAATTTAGATATGTTTTTTGCATAAAAAATACTTTTTTATTGAATGCTATATTTTTTTGAAAATTTTGAATCTTGAAAAAAGATTTGAAAATTCAGGATTTACGATGAAGATTAAAAGAGTTCAGTTTTATAGTTTTCCCGAAAACAGGTGCAATATAGGAATAGGGGCAATGATTTCTATTAAAAGACAATTAATGTATAGATATTCCTGGTCTAAATAATATGGATGCCTATTAGACCAAATATGTCAAAAATTTAAATCAATCCATAATATTCTTTAAATAGTTAATTTCTATTTAACAGTAAACATGTTATACTCCAATTAATGTCATGGCATTTCCACTAAATATAAAAATTATTATCTACAAAATTATCTTTAATTATGTTTGAAACTAATAGTATTTCTCAAAAATTTTCGCTTAAATATGCTGATAATGTGCCAAAAGGCTATGATATTTCAGAAATTCAATTCACATTTGATTTCATTTATCTTGTTTTGAAGCGTGAAGCAAGCATTGCTGCTGCTGTTGAAAGTGTTTCAAATGAATATGGATTATCAAAGGATTATCTGATGGATTATTTTATTGAAAATAAATATATTCTTGATAAGCGTGATTTCAACGATTTTTCAAAGCAAATCAAAGACTACAATACAAAAAGTCTAAAGAAACTTCTCAAAAAGCATGGCCTGAAAAAATCCGGAAAAAGAAATACGCTTGTAAAAAGGATATTTGAAAATAATCTGCTTGGAGGAGGTTATCGGATATCTTCAAAATCCAAGGTATTCTATAAAAACAAGAAAAGAAGGATTAGGATTTTTGAAGAGTATCTTTCAGATAATTATTATTTCACTGAATTTAATGACTTTTATATGGACAACTATAGAAAGAAAAAGGATAAAATACCTGTTGAATTCATTAACAGACATATAGAAAAGGCAATTGATGAAAAAAATCACAGTAATTTTATTTTTAACAATCAAATAATGGCAGAGCATTATTTCAATACTGAAAAGCATAAGAAAATGCTTGAACATGTCCTTAAAATTTACTGCATGAACCTGAATACTATATGGAAAATTGACGAGCTGAAAGACCACGGAGGTTTTTCTTATGAAACCTATAATCAGTTAATATATCTTAATGGCAGGTTTGGCAGAAATATTGTTATTTCCACTTATTATTACATTTGGAATTCCTTTGAATTTGAAAATATAATCGTTTCGAAATATGAGGGATACAGATATCTCAAGGACATACTGAATCTAAAGAGCTATCAAAAAATTATCCATAATTTGCAAGACCGCTTTTATAATAATGAAGATTTGCATATCAAGAAAATAACTCAAAAGACATTATTTGACTTTTAGGATTTGATTATAATGAATATTTTAATATCTAATGATGATGGTGTTTTTGCACCAGGAATATTGGCTGCAAAACAGGCTGTAGAAGATCTGGCTAATGTTACTGTAGTAGCGCCTGACAAAAACAACAGCAGTGTAGGCCGCAGAATATCCCTTTTTAAACATTTGAAATTGGAAAAGTGTGAACTTGAAGACGGAAGTTTGGCTTATTCAGTTTCAGGAAGTCCGGCAGACGCCGTCATTGTAGGCGCCAATTATGTAATGGATGAAAAACCTGATTTAGTCATTACTGGAATAAACCAGGGAGTTAATATAAGCTGTGATATTACATCTTCAGGTACTGTATGTGCAGCTTTTGAGGCTATAAGTCTAGGTATTCCAGCCATTGCAGTTTCACTTTTTATAGATCCTAAAACTGCATTCAAACAGGATGAAAACGGCGAATGGTATGTGGACTATGATTTTACATTAACAAAGAAAGTTTTGCATGACATTGTATTAAAAATAATAAATGAAGGATTTCCAGAAGGGGTTGACCTATTTAATCTTAATGTACCATCAAATTATGAATCACCTGAAGTTAAAATAACCAGTCTAGCACATAAAATGCTTGATAAACACGTAATAGACAATACAGATGAGGAAAAAGCGGAAATATTTAACCATCCTCTCGATGAAAATCAGAACAGTGACAATTTGATAATGATTGCATCTGATCTGGTATCTGAATATGATAAAGGAACTGACGGATATGCTCTTCTTGTTGAAAAAAGGCCTAGTTTAACTCCTCTAAATGTCAATATGACTTCAAAAGATTTGAAGGATTGGTATTAATTAAAAAAATATTGTGCTGACTTCAGTGAAATCAACACCTAAAAAATCAGTTTTTTTAATGATATTAAATTAATGTGAGCAATTCAAAGAATATCGGTATACAGTCATAGAGCAGATGGCTTGCATATGTAACCATAATATTTTTGGTTTTTAAATACAGATACATTTCAAAAATTGACCCCAGACCCTGAATGAGAAGCACATTAACTACACCTCCATAAAATCCTGCATGAAGAAGGCCGAATGCAGCAAGTGTAATGATTAAAGAAAATATTATAGACTGTTTTCTGTTTAAGAAGCGATATACTATATGCATCACAATGATAAGCAAAATTACTTTAAACAGTTCCTCACCCATCAGCTGAATTGCCATGGATAGAAATGATATTATTGTTGTTGTTTGTGCTTCAGCATCAACGGGAGCTTTACTCGCCAATCCTAAAAGACTTAAAATATAAAGCATTCCAAATGAATATGCTGCCTGTAGAAAAACAACTATTAAAATAGGTGTTATATCATTGCGCCTGATTTTTCTAAACATCAAACTCCAGTTTCCCTTCAAAACATACAATGTGGGAACAAGCAAAACCAGACAGAAAAGCAGTGAGTTTACTTCATCTGACGCTATTATCGGAACTATCAAGACAACATAAAAGAGTATTAAACCCAGCGCCAAAAGGCCCCATTCAAATTTTGATAGCTTTGGTATATTATTATAAAATGGAATGTCATATTCCTTTTCTTCAAAATTAAAAAAATCTTCCATAAAACTAATTTTATTAAATTCAATATATAACATTTGTCTAATACTTAACATTTAGTAAAAAATGGCAATTAGTTTCTAGATAATGAAAAATTTAAATTATAAAAAACGGTGTTTTTTAGCTTTGTTTAACAGACTGATATAAATTAATAATCTTAAACACTGATTTTATAAGAAAAATTATTTTAAGTTATCTTTTTAATCCTATAATGTTGAATTTTTTTCAATTAAAATGTTACAGCAACTGATAAGAGTCTAACAATAACTCCTTCTATACCGTTTATGTAGAATGACTGTGTAGAAAGAGTTATTGTTGATATTCCTGCAACGGTAAATACTGTAATGTTATTTATCGTATGTAAAGCAGTTGAAACTTCTAAACATTACAGTACCAGGCAAGATATTCCAAAGAAAATTCCACTTACTAATACATCAATTAGGGTCAAATATATTATAAAAATGAGCAAATCCAAAATAATTGCTGAAATGATTATTGCAAAGATTGGTATTTTAAACCCGATTTAAAAATTATTTATTTTCTGTCTTATTTTTGCAATATTGTAGAAAATTTAAATAGTGTAATACTATTTTTATTATTTTTAATATATTAGTAATAAATATATTTAAATAATTATTAATACAACAATTTTTATGTAGGGATATAACATCGTTAAGAAGTTATGTTCACTACGTTTAAGAAAAATGGGGGAGAAAAATAAATGAATAAACAGTATTTATTCATAATCATGGCGATTGTTTGTTCATTATTTTTAGTTGGTGCTGTTTCAGCTCATGATGCTGATGTTTTGGCTGATTCAAATGATCAAGTCAAAAATCCGATTGATGTTGAAGTAAATTATGAATATAATGAAAATATTAATCCTCACTTTGTTATAACACAGGGAGACAATACTATTGATTATCAAAAAACTTCAAAATCTACAAATTCATACAGTATTAATCTAAATAATGCAACAGATGGTCAGTATACCTTATCAGTATATTCTCCAGGTTATGAAACTGTATCACAAAATATCTCTGTTGGTTCAAATCAATTAAATAATTTAGTATTCAACCTTAAACCTACAGACAATTATAAAATTGGTTATGAAATCACCAGTGATGCAAACAAAAGACTTAACTTTGCAAGCGCTGATGATGTTTTAGTAATTACTACTGCAGGTTTAACTAGAATTAACGATACAACCACAGAAAATGTTTTAGATGGAATAATCAATGCAGCAGATGGCTATGTAACATATGGTCAAGGAAATATTTTAACATTATCTGCAATAAGAAGTGATCCGACTAATTTTGGATTTGTAGCCAGAAAAGGAGATAGTCTAACAATGGCTTTCTATAAAAACTGCAATATAAATCCTGTTTATGTTGGAACTATTAACAGCGCAAATATGAATGATAAAAAATGGAAAGAACTGCAAAATCTTTTAGGAAAAGAAGATGCATATTCCTATGTCAGCTTAGCTAATGCATGGGCTGCAGGATTGCCTTCAGATATTCTGACACAGGCAGCTTATCACGGACATGTTTGTACTGGTCTTGTTAGCGGTCAGGCAATGATTCACACATTAATCAAATATTTCCCACCAAGAGGTGAAACTGGTGTAGCTCCACTTGAAAATACAGCATATTATGTTGTTGCAGTTCCTGGAGGATCTGATGATGATGCATTCACATGGTCTATGGATATTACTCCTGGTAAAAGAGCTTACATTGGTATCGACACAATGGTTAATAAAACTATGACAGGTTTTATCAGATGGGATGAAAGTGCAAACACCGGTATTTTAATTTTAATGACCTATAATGAAGACGGACTTAAAAATGAATTTAAAAAACTGACTAAACTTAATCCGGATGCAAGTGCAGCCAATGATTTGAAATATCAAAAATGGTTGATTGATAAATTAAGCAGTGACCCTGAATCTTTAGTTACTATTGTCGCACAATATGGAAATTTAACTAATGACCAGTTAGTACAGTTAATCGGAACTAGTGATGCAAGTATTGATATAGATGCCAGAGGATTAGACTTGGATTATATTAACAGTTTAAACTTGCCTACCATTGGTCCTGATTCCACTAAAGATTTATCAAAAGATACAATTTCCAATCAAGCTTTAAAAAGCATTGGTATTGAAGCAGCGAACATTGCAATTGATCATTTTAAAGAATTGAATATTACTATTGAAAAAGATATGCAAAATTTCTACGTTTTAACAAGTGCTGGTTTTGTACGTATCAATAATACTGACACTTCCATGGTCTATGACGGCATTGCTGAAGTTTTAGGCTCAAGATTAAGCAGAGCAACATTACTTCCAGTTCATACAGGATTATGGAAAGAACTTGTATTTGATTTCTTCTGGTTAGATCCAACAAATAATACAAATACTGCCTCTTTCAGTTTATTATACAACCAAACAACCGGTAAATTTGAAGTATGTCCACAAAATTACAATATCCAAGATAATTCAATTAAATATAATCCTGCATACGATACTTTACTTGCATGGCTATTCCATAACCATGTATGTCCTGGAGGATCTCCTGGTATATTGCTTGCAGATAAAGTATTTGATGAATTGCCATTGGGTGAAAATGAAAGCTATATGCTTGTAACTACATTAGCATACTGTAAAGAAGATACATTGTCCAGATTACTTGGCGTATCTCCAGGTATGCAAAACTACTATAACTTAAGAGTTTCTGAAATTACAGCTGATGCAGGAAATAAGGCCAGTTATTCTAACATTATTGTTCGTTGGAATTCTGAAACCAAAACCGGTGATGCAACTTTAGTTACAATTGCTTTTCCTAAATTTGCAACTGGCGGTTCTGCAAACTATGAGGAATGGAACAAACTATTTAAAGGAGATTATTCCTCTCCAGGTTTGGTAAGACCTCCTCTTATAGAACTTAGCGTAACTAAAGAAATAAATGAAGACATGTTAAACACTATTATTGCAGGTGCATATGATACTGAAGCAGGAGATGCCGTTCAATATTTCTTCGGTTTAGATGAAAAACTCCCTGAAGCTCCAGCAAATGGCAATACTGACAATAATGATGGTGGAAATACTAAAGTAGACAACGGTGGTTCTAAAAAATCAGGTTCTTCAGCTAAAAACAGTGGCAGCAGCTCAAAAACATCTAACTCAAATAATAGAGGGTCTTCAAATAATGGTGCATCTTCAAATGTTGTATCCAGAAGTTCAACAGGATACTCATCATCAGTTGGCCAATCTTCCGATCCTTTAACTGTTTCCGCTGCATCTGAAGCAACTCCTGTAAGTGACAATCCACAAAATACAGCTTCTCCTAATAAAAATGCAAAAAGTTCACCTAGTGAATCTAAAGCATATGAAGTTCAAAAATCTGTTCCTAAAACAGATTCCAACAACTTAATCTATGGATTAGCATTCATTTTAGTAATTGGAGCTATTGTTGGACTTGTTTATATAAAACGTAAATAAATAGATATTTTCCTTTTTGGAAAATATTTATTTTTCTTATTTTTTTTAGGTTTAAAATAATATTCTAATTTATATTAGCACTATCTTTTTAATTAAATAAATATAACAAGACAAAACATCTGTTTAACTAGAATGTCAATTATTATATTTATTTCATTTTTCCATATGATTATGAGAACTTTATTATAACATTAACGCTAAACCTCATATCATGCATTATGTAAAAGCCAAGGGTATCTTCACATCTGATTATGGTATAAACCTGTATAGGGGTTGCACTCATGGGTGTATCTATTGTGACTCCAGAAGTGAAATTTATCAGCTTAAACATAAGTTTGAAGATATTGAAGTGAAGGAAAATGCAGTGGAATTGCTTAAAAAGGAATTAATCAGGCGTAAACCTTTCATGGTTGTAACAGGAGCAATGACTGACCCATATATTCCAATTGAAAAAAGATTGCAGCATGTACGCAAATGCCTGGAATTAATCTACAGGTACGGATATGGATTTTCATGCCTTACAAAATCAGATCTGATTTTAAGGGACTTGGATTTGCTTAAAAAGATTAATGAAAAAACGAAAGTTGTTGTTCAGATTACTTTAACCGTCGCCAATGATGAATTGTGCAAAAAAATTGAGCCGAATGTCTCACAGACATCAAAACGTGTGGAAGTTCTTGAAAGATTAAATGAAAATAATATTCCTGCAGTTGTCTGGCTGTCTCCAATATTGCCTTATATTAATGATACTGAGCAAAACATTAACTCCATTTTGGACTGGTGTATTGATACAAATGTCAAAGGCGTTTTGAATCTGGATATGGGTTTGTCAATGAGGCAGGGAAATCGGGAATACTTCTATAAAAAGCTGGATGAAAATTTTCCGGGTCTTAAGGAAAAATATGTTGAGGAGTTTAAAGACCAGGAATTTATATATGGCAGGAATTATCGAAAATTAAAAGGAATTATAAAAAATAAATGTCAAAAATATAAGATATTATATAAACAAGATGATATATTTAATTATATTCATGAATTTCCTTGCAATTCTGTTCAGTTAAAATTAATTTAGATTAAACGATTTTTTTTAAAATAATTTAAACAATAGTTTAAATAATAAAACTTACATATATATTTTGTAATTACAACATTTGTTAGTTGTTTGTATAATTATATCGGAGAGATTTTTATGAATAAAAAAATTATTATAGGCATTATTCTGTTCCTTATAATATTTGTCGGGGGTTTTTTTGTATATGCCCAATTTTATTATCATGCTGAAAAAACTGCAACAGATTATCTGAATGGAACAGAAGAAGTAAATGTGACTAAAGTCTCAAATGGACTATTTTTAGATGGTTCCGGTAATAACACTACCATCATATTCTATCCAGGAGCCAAAGTTGAATATACCTCATATCTGCCACTGTTTATGGATTTGGCCAGTGAAGGCATTGACTGTTATCTTGTTGAAATGCCATTTAACCTTGCATTCTTTGCAGTAAACAGTGCTGACGACATTATTAAAAATTCAAGTTATGAACATTATTTCATGGCAGGTCATTCATTAGGAGGAGCTATGGCCAGTTCTTATGTAAACAAAACAACAAACAACATAACAGGTTTGATATATCTATCATCCCACTCTCCGGATGAAATTCACGTTCCTGTTTTATCAATTCGCGGTACAAATGATGGTGTCATCAATTTGACAAGTTATAATCAAGCCAAATCTCTGATGAAAAACAATTTCACAGAAATAATAATCAATGGTGGAAACCATGCCCAATTCGGATATTACGGAAACCAATCAGGAGACGGACAGGCAAACATCACCCCTGAAAGCCAACAGAATCAAAGTGCTGAGGCAATATTAAAATTCATTGATTATTATACTTAATAAGAATTATTTAACACCACGCTCCTCTTTTTTTAAAACTTAAATTTGTTCATGACTTTATATATAGTATTAAATATTATTAATTAGATATCTTTATTCATTACTCGTAATTTCAAAAAACTTAGATGGGGAATAATTAATGAAGAAAACAAAAGTCATCTGCAGCATAGGTCCGGCTAGTGATTGTGTAGAAGTGATGGGAGAAATGGTTAACAGAGGCATGGACTGTGCACGTATTAATCTTAGTCATGCTACATATGAAAGCATACCTAAAACAATTGATGTCATAAGACAGGTCCGCAAAGAATATGGTCGGCCTGTAGCTGTTATGTATGATACTAAAGGACCGGAATTTAGAACTTTAACATTTAAGAACGGAGGAGTGTCTCTTAAAAAGGATGATACAATCCGAATGAGTGCAGTATGCCTAGTTGGAAATGAAAAGGAATTCGGAGTAAATCATGAAAACGCAGTCAACATGATAAATATAGGAGACTCAGTTCTTATAGACAATGCATTGTTTGAATTGGAAGTCATCGACAAAGGTGAAAACTATGTGGTTTTGAAAGCTTTAAGCGAGGGTAAAATTGAAGATCACAAATCCATCAATGTCCCGGGTGTTGATTTACAATTGGAATTCATGAGTGAATCTGACAGAAAAGACATTGCTTTTGCAGCACAGCATGCCTGTGATTATTTGGCTTTATCCTTTGTAAATGCAAGGGAAGACGTAATTGCTGCTCGTGAAATTATAGAAGAAGCCGGAGGTGACGCACTCATCATCTCAAAAATTGAAAGCAAAAAGGGCATCGATAATATAGATGAAATTATTGAGGAATCTGATGGAATTATGGTAGCTCGAGGTGATTTGGGAGTTGAAGTTCCTCTGGAAGAGTTGCCTATTCTTCAAAAGAACATTATCAGAAAATGTCGTCAAAAAGGCAAATTCGCTATTGTCGCTACTGAAATGCTTGCTTCCATGCATGATAATCCAAGACCAACAAGAGCAGAGGTTTCAGATGTAGCCAATGCAATATTGGATGGAACCGATTGTGTAATGCTGTCAGGAGAAACAACTGTTGGAGAGCATCCTATTGAATCTGTTGAAATAATGAGCAAAATATGCAGATATGTGGAATCAACAATTGATTATACAAAACATGTCGCTTACAAGGGAACAATAGGCATTAGCGATACTATTGCAAAACTGGTTGTTGATGCTGTGGAATTTTCGGATATTAAATTAATTGTTACAACCACAATGACAGGTTTTACCGCTCGCCGAATTAGCAATTTCCGGCCAAACTCCATAATCATGGCATGCTGTCCGTCTAATCATATAGCTGAGAAGGTTATATTGAACTTTGGAGTCAAACCTATAGTCACAGATATATATGAAAGCACTGATGAAATGGTTAATAATGCAAAAAAAATAGCTCAAAAGGAATTTAATCTAAACAAAGGTGATTTAATAGTAGTTACAGGAGGTCTTCCACTAGGCAAAGCCAAAAAAACCAGTTATTTAAGAATAGTTGAAATCTGAAATAGATAACTATTTCTTTGCTTTAACGGATTTACCATTATAGCTACTCTAAAATTCATTTTTCATCCAATTATGACATTATAATATTTTAAATTTACCAAAATCTACATAATTATATCCAATTTTTCTGTATATGATTTCTTAACTAAAAAACAAGGACAAACTAATATATTTAACTCATCTTTTTTTTGATTAGTTTCTTAATAGGTAAGATATTTAAATAGAAAAGATTAAAATTTAATTAATAATTTATTAATTATGGTTAATCTTTGGTGATTCAATGGTCGGGAATATTATAGTAAGGCAGGACGATACACAAAGGGTATTTTTATCTGAGGGTCTGCTGGATGTTGAAGAGATTTTAAAAACCAATTATGACTATATATACGAATCAATTCAAAATGAAAACTTTATTTTAAAATATAATCAGTGCAATCTCTTTAAGGAGTTAATATTTGACAGCAAAGTAGTGGGATTTTGCACATATGACTTTTCAAGGCAGTTCATCACAGCAGCATTAAACAATATCTATGTTCTTCCAGAATTCAGAGGTAAAGGCATTTTTAAAAATGAAATTTTAAAAACCCTTGAGGAACATAACAAACCCAGCATAATGGAGCCTACACGACTGATTGTTGAATTGCTCATCAGATATGGTTTTGCAAGAAAAATTCAGGATAATATTGTTGCAAGCGCAATTGAATTCATAATTCCTGGCGAAAATGTCGTAACAAACAGAAGCTATGAAAATGAGGAGTTGTCAACACACTTCTATGATTTGAATATTTGCGCAAGCATACATGTCCTTGATTTTAACAATGCTCATATAGCATATAGCGCTCCTCTAAATTATGATATAATTCACTATGACTGCATTGAAAAGCGCAAAAGCATTGATGAAAATTATTTTCTGGAAATCAGGGATTTCTTTCAAAACAATGATGTTGAACTGATGAATATACTGGTTGATTTGGAGGAAAGCCTTCCAATTAAAAACTACACTCTTGAAGAGGTAATTGGTCCTGAAGACAGCTTTTCACAATATATTCAATCATTAATTGACGATGGACATGTAACCTATCAAAAAGCAATAGCCATTAAAAAACAGATTAAAGAGGAATATGAAGCTGGAATGATTTTAAATGAATCTTTGCTTATAAGACTTGCCTATCTTTTTGATGAAAATGTTAATCCCACAATCAAATCTCATGATGACGTTTGTCCATATTGCAGCATGCCGATAGATGACCATGACAGATTCTGCCATTTCTGCGGCATTAACCTTGGCTATGATTTGGATGAAACCCAAAATAATTTGATGGAATCCTTAAACACATCAGATAGTGATTTTAAAGAGGATATACGTTTTGTTTCATATAAGTTTTTAAAATTGATTGATGAGAAAATCCCTCTTGATTATGCAATATTTACAATCGAAAACAATTATAGTATAATCTGGGATGAACTGGACTCTTTTTTAAGAAAAAACAGCTATCTTATTGATGGAAATCTTACAGATGAAGGTCGTTTATTTTTGGAAAATCATCCTCTCTATTACTGGGAAAAATATGATATGGGAATCGTTAACTATAGTGATTTTGAAGATTATTTTTGGGCAAATTCACATTTGGATGGAATTGAAATCTGCTTAAACTTTTTAAATGAATATGGTGATGATGAATATGTATCAGACATAATTGATGATATAAAAAAGGATGTTTGATTAAGTATCAGACATCATTAACATATTCCAGATTAAAAAAAGAAATAAATAAAAAAAATATTTTAATAAAATGACAAATATTTTATGTGAAATTTAGAGATATTTAATAAATGTTCAATACAAAAATTATAAATATCTTGAAAACTTTAAAAGAAATAGTGATATGATGAAAATAACTTTTTTAAATCCTCCTCAAACTAATTCAAAATACAAATTTTTAGGTGTAGTGGCTCCGTCTCTTGGAATTGGATATATGGCTGCAGTCCTTGAGACAAACGGATATGATGTTGATGTTATTGATGCTACTGCTCTTGAATTGACCTATGATGAAATAGGCGAGGAAATTTTAAAAAGAAATCCTGATATTGTATCCATATCTGCTCTGACACCGACAATAGGAGTTGCACTTGATTCAGCCGATAAAATAAAACAGGTTAAACCTGATACTATTGTGGTTTTAGGAGGATATCATCCTACCTTTGAATATAAAAGTGTTCTTGAAGAAGAAAGCGTTGATGTTGTTGTCAGAGGGGAAGGAGAATATACATTATTGGAGCTTGTTAAAACCATTGAAAATTTCGGTGATTTAAAAACAGTTAAAGGATTGGCATTTCATGATGAAAATGATAATTCATTAGTATTGACTCCAGACCGCCCGATTATACAGAACCTGGATGAACTGCCATTTCCTGCATTCCACTTATTTCCAATGGATAAATACAGAATTCTGAATCATACCACATATATTGCAACCATTATCACAACAAGAGGATGTCCTATGCAGTGTTCATTCTGCTCATCTGCTGCACTTCACGGTAACAAATTAAGGAGAAGATCATATTCCAATGTTGTTGATGAAATAGAGATGAGACTCCTGGAAGAAAACATTGACACCATTGCATTTATGGACGATACATTCACATTAAACAAAAAATTCGTCTATGACTTTTGCCGTGAAATTGAAAGGCGCAATCTTAATTTTAAGTGGGGTTGTACTTCAAGGGTAGATACCCTGGATGAGGATCTGCTGCAAACCATGAAAGATGCAGGTTGCATTACCCTTTTTATAGGTGTTGAAAGTGCAGACCAGCAAACACTTGATAAGATGAACAAAAACATCACAGTTGCCAAAACCGAGAATGCATTTAAACTTGCCCGAAAAGTTGGAATTAGAACTATAGCATCATGTGTTATCGGTATGCCTGAAGATACTCGCTCCAGCATTCAAAAAACAATTGACTATGTTAAAAAATTAGACCCTAACTATGCATTGTATAGTCTAGCTACTCCATATCCTGGAACCCGATTCTATAATGAAACATTCAAAAAGAATTTAATTAACATTACAGACTGGTCCAAGTACACTCTTTTAAATCCAGTTTTGAAAACAGTTGACTGCACAAGCAAAGAACTTAGAAGCATTCAAAAGAAAGCTTTCCTTAAGTTTTATTTACGCCCGAATTATCTTTTCCGCCAGGTTTCAATGGACGGATTAGGCCTTTTAAAAACTGTTTTAAGTGTTTCAAAAACAATACTTAAAAAGCAAACTAACGGAAATACTGATTACAATAAAACAAATGTCAATAAGGGCAAGTAATCAATAATCTATTAATATTATATAGTCAGATTGATGTTCATTACCATTTAATTAGCTCTATTTTCACAATCTTTATATTTGCGATTTTTTCTTAATTCTGAATGTGTTGAACCGTGATACATGTACAAATGCAGTTTAAAATATTTCAACTGATAACTCTATTTTTAAACAAATTAAGGACAAAAAAAACAATAAGTGTTAAAATTTAACCAAAAAAGAAAATTATAAATAATATTTTAAAATAAAAATTTATTTATAGGTGATTATAATGAATAAAAATATAATTATTGCAATTTTAGTTGTTATCATTATAGCTGCTGTAGCAACTATTATGTTTGCTCACCCGCAACAAACTACAACAGCAGATGGTAAACTCAATACTGAAATAAAATTTATAGACGGCTCCAAATTTAAAAATGGGGACATAGTGCAGTTTGAACTTAAAGATGCAAAAGGAAATCCAATTGCAAATCAAAGTGTAAATATTACTTTTATGGATGAAGGTCAAAAACAAAACTATTCCGTTCTTACAGACAATAGCGGTAAAGCCGGTCTTGCATTGAACAATGAAAAAACTGGTGATCACGAAGTTACTGTAACCTATGGAGGTAATAATAAGTACAACGGATGCAGTGCAAAACAAACAATAACTATTGAAGACGGAAAAACCACAGATTCAAAAGCAGTCTCTGGAAATTCCACAGCAAGTACTGCAAAATATAATGGTGTAACATCTAATTCAACATCTACATCCAATTCACAATCCGGTTCTCAAAACCTTTCTGAAGGACCTGGACCTAATTTATACTATGATGAAGAATTGAATGTATGGTATGATGATTATGGTATTGTTAGAGGCGGACAATCTGACGGTACACACATCTCAGACTTATTCGATGCTAAACAATATGCAGATGAACATGGTCAATTATAGACCATTTCATTTTTTCTTTTTTTCTTTTTAAAACCATAATTTTCATTTAATTTATAGGTGTGCATGAACGCCCTACTTTTTTTTAACTCTAAGATGGACTGAACAAAAAGACATTACTGCCAAAAGCTCAATGATGAAATTTAAATAGCATAATGACTAAAATAATAAATGGTAATTACAAAATTAATAAAAACTTTTTTCAGCGATAACCAAGTTAAAAAAAGTAAAACATTAATTATGTAAAATTGTATATCAGATAACCAATGATATATAATAAAAAACAGGGAAATCCTCAAATTCTATAAGTTGAGTTGTTCAATTCAGACAGAATATGAGGTTGAATTTAAAAAAATTAGTGATTTTCAAAGAGGAAATAAATTTGCAGGAGGTTAAAAAATGATATTGAATATGATAATGCATGTTATTAGGATACTAATAATAATTATAATAATTTATGCAATATTTAAAGGATTAAAATCATTGTTAAAAATTGCAGTAATTATATTTGTTATATGTTTATTATTAGGATTATTAGGATATTAAATCCTATTTCCTAAACTTATTTTTTTCATGATTGCTTCGGATTTAAGGACTCAGTTACATTAATACAACTTAAAAAAAAACTATTTCTCAACAGTGCCATTAGTTATCATCCGCAATAGTGTTAGATTCATGATTTAATTTTAACCTTAGGAATTTTCTTACTTTTAAATTGAGTTCTAAAATTAATTATTTGTTATATCAAAAATATGAATGTAAAAAATTTAATATATTAAAATGGAGTTTAAAGATGAAATTGTGGAATCCAATAGCTTTTTTCATAAGTCTTATAATGAGTATAGTAATGCCGTTGATTTTTGCAACACCAATGGGAATGCCTATTGAAATATGCTTTTTAATGTGGCCAATTCGTTGGGTTGTCGCTTATTTTATAGTCAATCTTATTGTTCATCCATTATCTCTTAAATTGGCAGGCAAAGTGTTTGGCTTTAAATTAGGTATGAAAACAGGTTTGTGGAACCCTTTAGCATTTTTCATAAGTTTGATTATGAGCTTTATAATGCCTTTGATATTTGGAGTTCCTATCGGACAATTACCTGTAGATGTGCTGTTATATCTATGGCCGGTCAGATGGGTTGTCGCTTATTTAATTGTAAGCCAGATTGTAAATCCTCTGGCATTCAAACTGGCAGGAAAGGTATTTGGATTCAATCCTATGAATAACTGAACTCAAATATACTCTTAAAACATGCATTAAAAAAAATAGATGGAATATGGCTTGTGGAACTGATATCCTCAGGCCTAATTTATTCCTTTTTTAGCTCATCGATTTTTTCGTTAAGTCTTTCGATTTCAGATGTCAGATTTTCGATTTTTGTATTTAAATCGTCATGATTATCCTGGCCTATTTTTGAAATGTACAATGATGAAATTACAGCAGTGAATGAAGCGAAAACCAAAATCCCTCCGATCATTGCAATAATTCCAACAATTCGTCCTGAAAGTGAGGATGGAACGATATCTCCATATCCTGTATTAGTTATAGAAACAATGATATACCAAAAAGCAGTATTTATATCCGTGATATTAGGCTCTAAAATTCTAACTGACACTGTCAAAATGAAAATGAAAATGATTGCTACCAATATTATTTTATCCAAGTATGTATGTTTCAAAAAGTTGGAAAGGTTTTTTTCACTATCCCTTGCAAGAACAAAGAGCTTAATCAATTGGATAAGTTTCAATAATCTTAATGCTCTAAGAAATACAAAATTAATAGGTAGCATTCCCAGAATACTTAACGAATTTTCAATCAGGTATTGCTTTTTGTTGTCTGATTTCAAATAGCTGTAGATAAATTCTATCCATAATACTACACATAAAATTATATCAAAAGAGTAAACCCCAAATCTGAACGTTGAAGAAACGGGATGTAATGCTGCATAAAACAGTAGCAGAATATCCGAAAATGTTGCAAAAATTAATATTAGGTATATTATTTGTTTAGATTTTAGCATTATTTAACATATTTGAATCAACGAATATTTAAATCATCGTATGTGCCAATCAGTTTTTTAACCCTTGGAAATGAGTTAAAGTTGAATATTTTTTTCTAATTGTAATTTCAAATTCCGTTAGATAATATATAAAGTGTATACTTATGTTAAGTTCATTAAGATAAAAATCTTATATCCTGTCTGTATATTAGGTTTTCATGAATTTCAAAAAAAAATAGTGAATGAAAAAATCATTCACATTATTTTATAATTTTAATATATAGGGAACCATAAACACTATTTGTATCTTTAGCATAGCTTGCAGTCATTTTATATTTTTTGCCAACTTTAAGTTTCTTAATGTCTTTTTGTTTAATGGTTAATTTTGCAATACCCCATAATTTAGTAGTTAGTTTATATGTTTTACCATTAAATTTGACAGTAACTTTTTTATTTGAAAATTTGGTCTTTTTATAGTTAAACGGTTCTCTTAAGTGCACTTCAACTTTTATCGCTTTTGCTGATTTTTTCACCGTTTGATCATAGTGGTGTCCATTGATATATAACCATGTGGCCGAACTAAAGTCGATTATTGAAGATTTTTCAACACCTTTATATTCAAATGAATAGTCTTTAAAAACTGGTTTATTAAATTTTAAAGTAATATATCCTTTTGAATCAGTTTTGACAGTTTTAACTAGCTTATGAGGATAAGTATAAATTTTAACTTTTTCCCCTGCACCTACAGGTTTTCCATATCCGTCTAAAATTCTTATCTTATGGTTATATGTTTTACCATTATAAGTAATTAAATAATCATCTTTTGTCTGGATTATAGGGGTTGGAATTGAAATGAAGTTAATAAAGCCTCTGGAATCTGAATAAATACCAGAGGATTCGAATACAAAATATAGGCTCTGGTTTCCATATTTCTTAGGAACTTTACCTTTTATGGTTAATTTTCCCTTATTAATTTCTCCGGAAACGATTTCATCTTCACAATATATATTAAGCCAACCATTACAATCATCAGGACCATTGAAAGTGAATTTAGTATCTGTATTAGCAATGATTTCAGAAGGCATTGTAATATTAAATGATGGAATCTTGTTGTTGACAATAAGTGTGAATTCTTTTTCCAAGTTAGCATATTTGCTGTCTTCAGTATATGAGACATCAAATGTATATTCTCCAGCTTCTAAATTAGAAAGGGGAATGCTTGCAGATCCATTGATAAGTGGGATTTCATCATAATTTATCTCCAATATGCCATTTGCATCTTTTGGAAGTTCAAATCTTAAATATTTATTCTCTCCAACAGTCATTTCATCAGGTATACTTACTTCTGCTCCAAAAATTAAATCTCCAAAGAGTGGAATGCCGTCAACATATTTTAAAGTTCCAAATGGTTTAACGTCATAATCTGTTCCATTATACCAGATATATATCTTATGTTTTCCTGCAGATTGTAGGGGTAATTTGATTTTTGCATATCCGTTTACCAGATTGACTTTAGTCCTATGATTTGGATAATGGGCTACAAGTGTTCCATTTGCATCTTTAGGAAGTTTTAATGTAAATACTGCAGATTCTACACATGAAAGTGTTTTTGGCCCTTTTACAGCTGCAATTACATTAACTATGTCTTTAGCTTTTTTAGAACTGTATAAACGGTCACTATATTCAAAAACTATTTCATTTCTTCCAATCGGTAAATCAGAAATGACCATATTGTTAAAATCAGATACTCCAAAACTGTATTCAGTTTTATTGTTTACTATTACTTTAACATTTCCTCTCGCATCTTCTGGTAAAGTGATGGAATTTCTATATATGTCTCCGTAGTAGAGGGTTTTAATGTTTTCAGAATTATCCTTGCCATAGTAATGTTCAAGCTCAAAATTACTCCAGTCGACTTTAAAGCGACCTGTCTTTGTAATTTCAGTATTTTTATTATTTTTATAGACTAATTTATATGTATGCTCACCACAGGCAACATTTTTCAGAGGAAAAATATCATAATATCCCTCATAATCAATTGTTTCTTTTTTGTATAACTTGTTGTCTATGTAGAAATAATATTTGCTGTTTATCTTAACATTTTTTGGAAATTCAATGCTTATATCTGCAATGTCATCAATATAAGCAATGCCGTCATCACCAATTTTAATTTCAAATGCAGACAATATGTCTTCATCTGATATTGCTAAAACTTCCTCTGAATTTTTGCAATCGATAAAATTTCCACTGTCTATTGTATCTGATACATTATCAATAGCAGTAATTTCATCCGATGTAGCATTTAAATCAGCTGCGCTTACTGATGTAAGCGTCAATGCAAAAATTAAAAAAGTAACTATCAAAATCATATTAATTTTCAAAAATTATCCCTCCTTTAATATGAATTATATTAATAAATTAATATATATTTTTGTAGTTATATAACAATTTTTAGTTTAAATATTTCAGTTAAACATTCATTTCCGACTAAAAGGATTCTCAACCAATTTAAATAAGTTTTAAACAAAGAATGACAGATAATCAGAAAATAAAATTTAATAATTAAATTTTTGTTAATAACAATATTATTTCTAATTTTTTGGTTTTGCAAGATAATTAGTAGAGAATACTCAATCATTAAGAATTAACAATATTAAATAATTAAAACCTGTGTTAATCAAATTGATTGTATTGAAAATACCTGTAATTTAATGATGCATATATTACATTAACGAGAAGGTTTTTAAAAATCAAGTTATAATTAAACTACACATATACATGCTGCAGTTAAAAAAAATAAGAAATAGGGATTTTAAACCCCATTGTTAATGTTTTCACCTTGAAACAGAAGTAGCATTGGTTGTGTTTACCCTTGAAATTGTCACACCTGCCCAGGCGTCAATCTTTTCGGTAGTTGTGTTAAGAACCGGGTCACTCCAGCTTATGATATATATGTTCTTGCCAGTTTTATTTGCAATCAGCTTGTCAATATCCCTGCCGTTGAAGGTATTGAAGTCATAGAACTTATGGAGCCTGTCCATGTTTTCACCGAATACATGATTGACATTCAGAACATATGTATCTGACTGATTTGCATAACTCAAAAAGTACATTATCATGTTCTGGTTATTGATAATAAGTGTGGAATTCGGATCGTTTGTGATATTGTCCAGAACCTCTTTTTGGTGGACTCCGCTGTTATAGAGATAATCGTTTGTTGAAATTGTTGTTGTAATTCCGATAACAAGAAGCAATGCTATCATTGCAGCCGAAATCATGAACATATTTCTATTTTTAATTTTTCCGAGAATAATTGAAATTGCAAGCCACATTACAGCAGTTGCAGGAAGCAGGTATCTAGGCATCAGTATAGGTCTGAAAACAACTGAAAGTATAACTGCCAGAAGGATTGTTCCAATATACACTCGCACTCCGCTTAAAATCAGGAAACGTTCCTTCTCATCTTCATTTGCGGATTCTTTTTTGTAAATGTATAAAATTCCTATTATAACTGCAATTGCAATCAGGCCGATTACTGCATCATTTGCATATGCGATGTATCCCAGTGACTTGATGAAAAGGTCAGGATTTACCTGGCGAATCCAGTAAGCTGCTCGAACCTGTGTCATTTGCCTTATAAGCGGAGGTATCCAAGGAATATAAAGTATTGCAGCTCCTGCAATTGACATTATCCACATTTTGAGTTTGTCTTTTTCAAATTTCATTATGTAAACGAGAAGTATAATATAAAGACATACAACGCTTATTGCCGCAAAATAATGTGTGTATGCACAAAGCACTGAAAATACGGTCAGAATAATCCAGGCTTTTTTATCATTGTTTTTTATAATTTCTGTAAATGAAATAAATGCGATAATTATAAAAAGAATTGCCCAGCTGTACATCCTTGCAATCAGAAAGTGTGCGAAAAATTCGCTCATGACTGCAAGTGAAAATGTAAACAGTCCTGCGCTCAAAAGACCATAATCCTTTCTGATTTTGGTTGCTGATATTGCCAGAATAAGAATGTATGGTATGGTTGAAAGGATTCTCAAACCTTGCATGCTGTCAATTCCTATTGCTTCAGCGATTTTAACTGCAATTTTACCTAGAATATAGTACAGTGGAGGGTGCACATCCCAGCTGGTTATGTTCACAATGTCTCCTAAGGGAAGAGTGAGGACACTTATTGTAAAGTACTCATCAACATGCAGAATATAATGATTAAGGGGTGTTAAAAACATATACCCCAGCATTATTACGCTCAATGTGAAAAAAATCATTCCGAAAATATCTCTTTTGCTAGTGATTTCCATATAGATATTTTTGGGATTGAATGCTAATAATAGTTATTATTTTTACATTAAATTTTAAAAAAATAGTTTTTAAATATAATTCAAAAATGCGTGTTACAAAAAAAATAAAAAAATAGCTTAAAGATTAAGCTATTACAGGACCAATAAGAGCTTCTTTATCTGATTGTATTCCAATAATTTTATTGCCTTTACTATATGTGTAAGTATAGGTATTATTATCATCTTTATACAGATAACCTTTTACTCCGGAAATGTCTTTAGATGTACCGTTATTGAAATTAATTAAATCATTAGTCAAATTGGTACCGTTGACTTCGTAAACATGAATGTTAATGAAATTAGTATCATTAGAGAATGATTTGACATATTTAGTAGTTTTTAAAACTCCATAATCATCAACAGTTCCATTTTCACTTAAATTGTTAATTTCTTTAAATTTTGCAGGTATTTTGAAAGTTTCTCCGTCAATAGTTACATTCTGATCTTTTGGGGCTCCAAATAGGGACCCTAAGTCTGAAAAATCAAATGCAGATGCAGTTCCAACAGCAGCAATAGCTACAAGAGCAACAGTTAGTGCAAATAATATCTTCTTATTCATATTTAAACCTCCTAATATATATTAAATCAATATTCAATATATCGTTTAAAGTCTAAATCAAAGGTAAAACTAAACGAAGAATTATTGAATATTGAGTAATATAATTAAATTTTTAATAATATTATTTTAAATATTTTTTGTAAATTAATTCAAATATCTGTTTTTTTAATGGATGTTACAATAAATTTACATTGGCATTATGTATTTGTTAATTGTGAGCTATTTTATGGAATAGGATGATTCAATTTTTTAGTAAATTTCTTTAAAAGTTCCTATGAGCATATAAAAATGTTATTGAAGTTATTTTTTATAATAATAGTTAATTATCTCTTTTTTAATTGTTTTAAGATGTAAGTAGGCACTTACATTCGAAAAACTTTATATATGGGCTTGATTATATAATTACTTGTGTGAAGCAAGTTATTTTCCAAAAAAATATGGCAAACTTGCATCGATTAAAAAAAATATCAAAGGTGATTATTATGGATCTTTCAAAAAAAATATTAACATTACTTGTAATATGCTGCGTAATTGCATCTGCAACTGCAGTATGTGCCGCAGATGTAAATACAGGCAACGGATATAATGCAACCAGTGACATTAACGGTGTTTCCGAAAGTCAATACCAAGACAACGGTGGTTGGGCAGGAAGTCAATACCAAGATAAAGGTGGATGGGCTGGAAGCCAATACCAGGATGAAGGCGGTTGGGCTGGAAGCCAATACAATGAAACAATGGAAAATGGTACACATGTCCCAAGTGCAGGAGCACCAAACAACGCAACCAGTAACACAACAGGATCTGTTGCACAAAACACAACTTCAAACGCAACAGCACCTACTCCTCACAACATGTTAGCAACAGGTAATCCAATTGTAATGTTACTTGGAGTAACTGCAATAATCGGCGGTTATGCAGTATTAAAAAGAAAAAATTAAACATATAACTTAAAAGCAGAAAATTTCTTCTGCTTTTAATTTCTCCATATTTATTAAGCTTTTTTTCGAATATTTTTTTTATAAAAATTCTCTTTTTTTAATAATCCTTATAGAACATCTTATTCATCGTTGTTTAATTCATTTAAAAGAATTAAATGACGTTCGAGATTATCGGCATGCTGTTTTTTAAGCACATGCAGGATGGTTCCTGTAAGAAATATTAATGTTGCAACGATAACGACTGTTGAAATAATGATTAATGTAGGGATTTTTAAAACATATCCTGTAGAGAAGTATTTAAATAAAATTGGGAAAAAATGTATTCCTGCAATTATTAAAAGAATTATTGCCATTGTTGTGAAAAATAATAATGGTTTTTGATCTCTAACTAATGAAAAAATCATTCTGAGAACTTTAATACCATCTGAATAAGTATTTAATTTAGATTCACTGCCTTCAATTCTATCTTTGTACTCTACTGGAATTTCTTTAATTTTAAAATTGTTCATTAATGCAAAAACACTCATTTCAGTTTCTATTTCAAATTCTTTTGATGAAATGGAGAAGGATTTTACAAAATTATAGCTGAAACCTCTCATTCCAGTCATGATGTCATTGAGATCGCTTTTGAAAAAGAGGTTGATGGATTTTCTGACAACTCTATTACCTGTGTTGTGGAATAATCTGTCATTTTCTTCAAAGTATGTGGAAGATAATCTGTCACCTATTACCATATCCGCTTTACCGTTTAATACTAGTTTTTCAAATTCTGGTGCGGTTTCAGCAGGATATGTATCATCACCGTCAACCATAATATAACAATCAGCTTTGATTTCACGAAACATTGACCTGACAACATTTCCTTTTCCTTGCTGATATTCATATCTAACAATAGCACCAGCTTCTTTAGCTATTTCATCTGTACCGTCAGTAGAGTTATTGTCATAAACATAAATATCTGCATGAGGCATGAATTTTTTAAAATCAGATACTACTTTCCCAATAGTTTTTGATTCATTATAACATGGTATTAAAATTACAGTTTTCATAACTTAACCTTTATAATTCTTAAAAATAGTATTGTCTAAATAGTTTATGAGAAACACCCAAACCATCACACATTTTAGACAATAATCACTTATAAGCCGAAAACGAAAGTTTAACCTCATTTTCTAGAATATGAAACATATTCTTATTCAAAATTATGTACTTTAATATATATAAAGTTTTTTTAATTATTAATTTAATGAAAGTAAGGAAGAATTATAGCTGACTTGCGAGTGTGAATCATAAAAGCATCAAGAACCTTACTTTCAAAGTTCATCTGTCTAATTTTGAGGTTTTACATCGTTAAATCAATAATACATACCATAAGTGTTAGAATACTTAAAAGTAGTGCAATATACTTTAGCATTATGCAACCTCCGTCTTCAGATGTAAAATTTTTTGAAATTTTAATACATCCTATAAGTGATTAACTCATTTTAAAAAATTTCTATTTGAAATTACAAATATATTATTACTAATATATAAAATAGTATTACAAAAAATATTTCGATTATTTTTCTAAAATAAGAAAAAATTTTTATTACATTTTGAGAAATTCTTATTACAAAATCAAAATTTGAAGAAATCACCATTTTGAAACCACTTGATGTATATGTATTGCTTCACTTACAACATTTCCCAACAAAGCTCCAAATTATCCAAATTTTATATATAAAGAGAACGTATATTTTATGTAATAATATACGTTAAAAAAGAAAAGATACGAAGTCTTTATATATTAAAAAATTCAATAGTAAAACAAGGGTTAGGTATAAAATTTTAGGAGATGGAAAAGCTTATGATTGAAGTTGATGAGCTAACAGACTACCTAGATGAATACTTAGAAGAAAAACAAGAGGTAAAAAACTTAACTGAAGAAACCATAGAAAAACAAACATTTAATATATCCAAATTCATTGAATATCTTGAAAATGAAGGAATAGAAGAATTAAACAGTAACAACGTTAAAAAACAATTGAGACATTATCGTAGATACTGTTTAAAAAAACGTGGAAACAAAAGAACCACAGTTAAAACATATATGATGAATATTCTGGAATTCATCAACTCAGAAGATGTTCAGGAAGAAATCAACCATGAAACCATTAAAATGAAGGATATTATTGAAGTAAAAGCCGAAGATCCTGAAACTGCTAAAAAAAGAATAGAAAAAATATCTTTAACATGGCAGCAATCCAATTTCTTTTTAGATACAATCGAACAAAGCGGAAACAAAAGAGATTATGCGATTTGCAGAACTTTCATTGATTCCGGCATGAGGCTTAAGGAACTGGTTCTCTTAAACAAGAGTGATATCCAGGTTCCAATTGATGAAAATGGTTTTTATGAACTTCCAACTGATTCAAGTGAGTTTATTGATGTTAATCTGCGTGCAGAAACCACAAAAGGTGAATTGAAAGACCGTACAACATTCATTACCTTTGATACACTTGTCAGTTTAAATGATATGATGCAAGACCGCATCACAAAACTTAGAAAAGACACTCATAATGTCTACAGACCAGTAGTTCAGAGAAATAAAGCCAAAGAAGAGAAAACAAGAGAAGAGCTCTTTACAAATATTAAAGGAAAGCGTATTGGAAAACGTGGAGTTCAAGATATCATCAAAAAACATGCACGTGAATGTGATGAGAGAATAACTGCTGAAGATATAGACTGTCCTATAAGTTACGGAAAAAATGTCAGTGTTCACATTCTAAGACACACCGCACTGTCCCATTATGCTGAAATCCTCACAGTTGCCGAGGTTCAGTCAATTGCAGGCCATTCAAACTCACAGACAACAGACAAGTATATCCACATTGACCGTGAGCAAATGAAACAGAAATTAAAGGCCAACAGTTTCAAGTTTAATTAATTGTTCAAAGCTTAATATAAAAATTAAATTAATTTAAATATTATATTCATCAAACATAATATTATTACAACCGGAATAATGATTTTTATGAAGATGAGTAAAAAAATTTTTATATTAAGTATTTTCATTATTTTAATTTCAGTTATTGGAGTTTATGCGGTTTCAGATTATCAAAACAGCAATGATATACCTATTAATTTGAAAAACAATAATGAAACAGACCCTTTTGGATGCTGTTCTCTGGTATTGCAGGAGGATGGAAACAGTTCTATTTTGTCCTATAGACGTGATTCAAACTTAAATGCGGATATTCACATTGAACAAATAGACTGGCATGGGAAATCCGCAATAAAGCAGTATAAGACTGACAATAAATATTTCTGCCATGTAATCATTACCAGTGACGGATGGGTTATCGGTTTAGGCGGAATAGATGATGGCTCAGATAATGAAAAATGTGAAAATATTACTTCAGAAATGATTACAGACAATAACACTATATCTGAAGCCAGTTTAAAGAAAATTCAGGACATAAAAAAGCCATATGGAAGAGGACATGTTCTTGTTAAGGCACCTAACGGTAATTATGGTTTTGCTAATGTGGATAAGCTTAAAACAGGAAAACTTGAACCTGGCCAATACATTTCCATTCCTAATGACTATTCCTATTCAAGATCAGGCAATCTTTCTCTTGACACTCCAGATATCATCAAATCCATGACTGATTTATCTCAACAGGATTTATACGGATTAGACAGACGAGAAATAATCACCTACGATCTTAACGTTACTGGCAGCGAAAATAATGTCAATGTTTATGTTGCAAATGAAAACGGATCTTATGTAGGAATCGACAATACTGTCTATATTGACGATATTTACATAAATAATAATGTAATTAAAGGAAAGGACATTCCTATTGCTCCGGCTTATAAGGAAATCGGTTCATTCAGCTTAACTAAAGACAGTTCATCATCTGGAAAACTTCCAGTTTTAATTTATATTGTACTCTTTGTAATTTTCATAGCGATACTATTTTTTGTAGTTTTCCGCTTCGTTAAATATATAAGATACAGGCGCTGAAATTTATTAAAATTCATAAAATTTAATAAAAAACAGCAAATTTGAAGAAAATACCATATTTCATTAGCTTGATATATATGAAGCTAGTGATTTACACTATTTTCTTAATATTACTTGAGCATGAGTGGTAAAATATATATTAATACTACTTTCTGTATTTACAGAAATATGGTAAATATATAATAATCGTATTTACAGAAATATGGATTTATATATTATCTGTAAAATACTACTATAACTATAATAACTATTATCTGTAAATACCTATTAATAGGTATTATAGAATTAATAGTAATAATATATATTTATCCATAATAACTATTTTTACTATATTATCTATTATTATATATAGTAGGATAATATACGGAAATAATCTTCCGACTATTGTAATATTACACTAACAGAAATTGCAGTAAAAATAAGCAATTTCCTGCTTTTATTTCAATCATAACTTCATTAGAATAAGTATTTATCTTATATAAAATCATAAATTATTCTATTTTGAATATTATGATTATGTTATTTTATATATTAATAATGGAATCATCAGCATCCTACAAATTTATGAAATTTATTAAATTTTATAAAATTTATTAAAATTAGTAATTTTTAAAATCAGCATTAACATCCAGTAATATTCAAAACCAATGTAAGTTAACTACTGCATATATATGTAATAGTTAAAGTAGATGAATTTCTTAAAAAAAAATATAAAATTTTTGAATCCTCATGAATCATTCTAGATTTTGGCTGACAAAAGTATCAATCTAAAAAAATTACCCTCATCAATTCTAGAAATTATAATGAATTATGCAATACTGCCCCAAATTATAGAAAAAAAATAAATTTTATTAGGGAAAATCAATATACTTTCTTTATTGTCTAAAATTGCTTTTTTGACTATTTTTTTAATAATATCCAGGCATATGCAAGTGCTGCAGATACTATAACTGCAATAAGTGTAGGGCCTAAAATTATGGAATCAAGACCTGAGGTTATCTGGTAAACTACAAAACCGACAAACCATGAGAATATGTTCCAGTACCAGTCTTTCGCATCGTTTTTTCCTTTTCCTAAATAAAACGATACCACAAGTACAGCAGCCATAGGAGCAAAAACTGAACTGATAAGATAAAGGAAAGATATATAGTGGTCCATAATTCCTGAAATTGCTAAAACTGCACTTAACATACTGACAATAACGCCTGCAATTTTAGGATCAATCCTGTTGAATATAGCTTTTGCTGACTCTCCTGCCGAATTTGTAGCAAGGAAATTTGTTGTGACTGTTGAAAGAACCAGAATAAATACTCCCTGCACTCCAAGACCTGAAAGAAGAATTGCCTGTGAAATGTCAGCGGTTCCGATGGATACAATTTCAATACCTATGAAATACATCCAAAGGCTTGCAACTGTATAGGCAATTGCTGATAGGGCTGTGGCTTTTTTAGGACTTTCCGCATCCTTAGTATAATCTGAAATTACAGGCAGCCATGAAATAGGCATTGCAATTGATATTTCAAAGATGTTCCAGAATGTCAGTGAAGCGGAATTTTTAGCTGGAATTAAATGATATCCGTTTAATCCGAGTAACCTTACAGACAGTATGACAAGCAGGATTGTCAGAATTGCCATGATTATGCTTGTTATTTTTGAAGTGCGCTGAAGGCCTATAAAAACCCATATGGCTACAAGAATAGCCAGAATTACAGATGTAAGAGCAAATGATATTCCTATATCCAAACCCATAAGCGCCAATGTGCCCTGTGCATTCAATACTGCTACCCATGCTATAAGCTGCATCACATTCAATGCTGCAAAAAACCTGGAACCGGAATTTCCAAAAGTTGGCTTGACTGATTCCATTGCATTGACTCTAAGTCGTGCACCTATAAGGCCAACGAAATAAAGAAGTATTCCTCCAATAATATGTCCTAGTATCAGGGGCATCCATATGGAATTAAGGGGTGCTGCTGTGGCAATCTGTATTCCCGCTTCAATTTCCGAAACTGAAATTGCAACACCAAACCATATAATCATATTTGTAAAAAGTCCTGTACGATTCTCCATATTTTACCCTCTAAATATTAAATTTTTTTAACAATGTTAAGTATATTAATAAGTTAAATTGTATAATATATAAATTTTTTTAGTACAAAACTGTACAGTGAATTAATTTAACTGCATTTTTTTAGTTTTCTTTTCTACACGGACATCAAATTTTATTAAAAACTCACCAATATCAATCACTGCATATATATGGGACAGTTAAATATTGGCAGTTTATTTCTAAATATCTAAATTTTCCAGCCAATATCTGCACAAATCATATCATGCTGATATAATTGTATGAAAATTATCCCTGCCGACTGCTAAGCGTTTTCAAAAACAAAAATTAAAATTAATATTTTTCGCACAGAATCATCAAATCACCTACAACAGTGACTGCCTGAATTTCTCATCATATTTTTCCAAATTTTTTTCGGAATCCTTTTTAACCCGGTCCATAGACTTAAGCCTGTTAAGTATGAAATTGTTTAATCTGAAAATGGACTCCTCACTTATTTTAGCGAAACCCTGATGAAATTCAATCAGTTTGCAAATATCACCTTTGATTTCATCGGAAATAAGACATTTTTCATGACAAATTAAATCCTTAATGTTAACTGGAGGATAAGCATCTTCCGTTAATATAATCCAGCACAGTATTGCTCTTATGACATAGAGGTACTTTTTTGTTTTTGTTTTGCTGAATTCCAGTCCCGAATATCTCCTCCAGTGATTATAGGCAATTGATGAATAATAATTTTTAAGGATGTCCTTATCAAAATCACCTAAATCGATGAAAAGATCATTAATGCCCTTATCAAGATACACTATATCCGATATCAGCCATTCCCTTAGATTTGGATTGTCTTTGTAATGCATGGCAAATGCCTTTTTAATATCCCACCCCACAATATCCATGTCATCACTTTTATATTCAATCACGTCGCTGATCGTTTTAAGGGAGAGATAGTCTTTAACATTTGCCTTTTTGTATATGAATCGAATGTCATAATCTGAATTTTCACCTGAAAATCCCCATACACGGCTTCCGGCTTCACAGGCATATAGTATTTCAATATTTTCCTCTATTTCAATTTTCTTCAATATTCCGGTGATGATGTCCTTCATAATTTTACTCCATTTTTTCAAATTCCTGCTTTTCACTGCTAATATTTTGGCATTGGTTCAAATATGTCGCGAAATCCCTTCCTTCATTAATCGAAACATTTATAAATAATTAAAATATAATTATAATTAATTTTATAGAATATTTTATTTTATAAAATCTGTGATGAATCTAAGATGGGAAAAACAGGCGGGGAGATTTTAAATCTCAAAAAGCCCATCCATCATTGATTCATCATGTTATTCGTTATTCAACGGCAATGATACTGTTTTTTTGAATTATTAACATGAATATTACAAAAATTGTAATATCAATGTTGAATTTTAATGTAATTACTAGCATATCACCACTCCTTTGAATTTTTTTTAAAGGAGGTGAATAACGAGTAATTACCAATACCCGCCGGCTGCCTGTTTTTAATTGAAATTCAAAAATGATTTTATCAAATTCAAATTTCAATATTTTATTGGCTAAATAACCTATTAGGTTATCTTTATATTTAAAATAACCAGTTTTAAATGAGAACAATTTAATATAGTCAAAGCAATTTAACTTATTTGTACAATTTTCGCTTTAAATTAAAAAAAGAAAATTATCTGATTTTTATTTAAAATTTCGGCTTTGTAGAAATCCTCATTTTTATTGAATTTGAGTTGATCGATAGATGTTGTAGATTGTATTTTTGAGTTTTGTTTCTTTATTTGATAATTGTAGGCTTCTGCTTCGGTTTGTTCCGTTGAATATTCTTTTTATTACACTAAATATTGATTCAACGTTGTTTCTTCTTGAATAGATTTCCTGGTTGAATTGTTTTTTACTTTTTAGTCTATAATGTCCTGTTTTTGCTCTGGTTTTTAGTGGTATTTGATCTTCTGCTTTTGCTTCTTCGTTT